>NZ_JBNCAR010000010.1:0-117526 GCF_051280715.1 Thauera sp. AutoDN2
CCTCTTGATTCACATCGAAGTTTCCGAAGTGCCTCAGGCGGCAGTCTGCAGCATACCTTCGTCGCGACGACGGCGCATGGCGGCCAGGCCGAACATGCCAAGACCAAGCAAGGCGAGGCTGGTGGGCTCAGGCACCGTGCCGCCACCCGTATCATCCACCACACGGCGGACCTTGGCGGCCAGCGCCCCTTCGTAACCCTCAAAACTGTTCACCGTCAGCACGAAACCCTGCTGCAGCGGATTCGGCAGGGCGCTCGGGTCGCTGGTCGTGACACCAGGATTCGGCGACACGAGGGCTTGAAGGTAGGTCAGATTGAACGAGCCGATCGCCTCGGCGCTGATGCTATCCCAACCGGCGGCGACGAGTGAGTTTCGCAGATCCAACGCTGCAGGCCCGGAGCTCGAACCATCGGTACTGATGTTCAGAAGACTCAAGTCTCCGAACCCCAAGCCCGTGTAGGCTGTCGTAAGCGCCGTGGTCGCGGTCGAGATGTTGGTGCCTCCGCCCGTGTAGGCGAGGCCGCGAATGATGTCTTGCAGGGACACCAGATTCCCGGAGGTGACGATCGTCGGCGCCAGATCCAGCGTCGCCGTGCTCGCAAAGGAGGAAACTGCGATGCGGTACTGGTTGGTCCCCGAAGTCGGGATCAAGGACAGCGCGTTGGCCAGCCCATTGACGACTGTGCTCCAGTTCGTCCCTCCGACGCTGCCGGAACGATCCAGCGCAAAACCCAGGTCGATCAAAGCTGCCTGCGCCGGCCCCACTCCCACGCCGAGGGCAATGACCACCCCGGCAAAGCATTTACGTAGCTTCATGTTGGCTTCTCCGCAAAGTATCCGAAAAACGACGGCACGGACAATACAAGCAGGAATGATGCCAAAAATAATTTACAGTTATATTTCATGGAGTTACGAAAACGCACGCTCCATCCCAGATTTGATGTGTAAATTCTTCCGACAGCACCGAACGCTGCTCCACACGCAGAAGCCCCCGGCTGCACTCCGAAGAGCCGACAGAATGTCGGAAACGAGCAGACGCCCTCGCAAGGCGCCCTGGGCGCGATCGAACCGAACCCCATTGCCCCTATCCGCCGCCCACAGCCTGCCGGCGGGCGCCGCACCGTACCCCGCCTGACCGAAGACCCGCCCGCAGACACAGGCGAAGCTGTCCGGCATCAGCGGCGTCGGCGACTGCGAGCTGGAGCACTATTGGGCGGCGATCCCGAAGTTGCTCGCCAAAGAGCGCGGCCCTCGATCACAGATAGTGATCCACCAGCAGCACGAGGAACAGCAGCATCAGGTGGGTGATCGAGAAGCGGAAGGTGCGGATCGCGGTGTCGGCACGCGGGGCGAACTTGAGCCGCCAGGCGTGGCGCAGGAACTGCAGGTTCAGCGCCAGGCCGCCGGCGAGGTAGAGCAACCCGCTCATCCCCACCAGATACGGCAGCAGGCACACCGCCAGCAGGAGCACGGTGTACAGCAGCACCAGGGTGCGGGTGAATTCGATGCCGTGGGTGACCGGCAGCATCGGCAGACCGGCGCGGCGGTAATCCTCGACCCGGTGGATGGCAAGCGCCCAGAAGTGCGGCGGGGTCCATGTGAAGATGATCATCATCAGCAACAGGGCCTCGGCACCGACGCTGCCGGCGATCGCCGTCCACCCCAGCACAGGCGGCAGCGCCCCCGCCACCCCGCCGATGACGATGTTCTGCGGCGTGGCGCGCTTGAGGAACACGGTGTAGATCACCGCGTAGCCGAACAGGCCGGCCAACGTCAGCCATGCGGTGAGCGCGTTGACCGTGACCAGCAGCAGCGTAAATCCCGCCGCGGAAAGTGCGAAGGCGAAGCTCACCGCCTGCGCGTTGCTGAGCCGACCGGAGGGAAGCGGTCGCATCCGCGTACGGGCCATGCGGGCATCGATCTTTTGGTCGAGCACGTGATTGAAGGCGGCCGCCGCACCCGACACCATCGCGATGCCCAGGCTCGCCACCGCCATCAACGCGGGATCGGGCAGGTCCTCGCTGGAGAGCATCATGCCCACCCAGGCGGTCAGCACCAGCAGCGCCACCACCCGCGGCTTGGTGAGCTGCCAGAAGGCGCGACCGAGCACGAGCGCCTCACCCAGGCTGGCCGCCACCGTCGGAATACGCTTGTAGCCGTCCATGTTCGTCTCCCCTTCATCTCACTACCGGGCCCGGTTCGCGGCATGGCGCCGCGCGCTTTACTTGGCGCCGCTTGACATCGCCTACCGGGCCTTCGCCGGGCTTTCAACCACCATCGCACACGAGCGCCTGACCGGCGACTGCCTGCAGGAAGCTGCGTTCCGCCCCGCCTGCACGTGCAAATGCCGGGTCAGCAGCACCAGGGTGGCAAGCAGGCAGGCGGCGGTGAGGTTGTGCGCGACTGCGTTCAGGAGTGGTACCTGGCCAATGACGTTGATCAGACCGAGCGTCACCTGCAGCGCGAGCAGCCCCCCGACACCGGCCGCCAACTGGCGCAATCGCGCGTCTGCCGCGTGGCGCCAGCACAGCAGCACCAGGCTGCCGACCACGCCGGTGGCGACCAGCGCGCCCATGCGGTGCAAGACGTGGATGCTCATGCGCGCCTCGTAGGGCAGCACGCCGAATTCATAGGTCTCGTGACCGAGCGGCAGGCTGAAGGCAGCGCGCAGCGAGAACTGGGCGCTCCAGCCGCTCTCGCAGAAGGGCAACTGGTAACACACCGCGGCCGCGTAGTTGGCCGAGGTCCAGCCTCCGAGCACGATCTGCGCCAGCAACACGACAAAGGCCAGCCAGGCGAGCGGCAGCAGGCGGGCGCCCCAGGGGCCGCCTGCTGCCGATTCCGGCGCGGGTCGCGGCAGCGTCGCGCCGACATCGCGGCCGAGTTCGAAGCGCAGCAGCGCCAACAACGACAGCAGCGCGAAACCGCCGCAGAGGTGCGCCACCACCACCACCGGCATCAGGTTCATGGTCACCGTCCACATACCGAGCGCAGCCTGGAACACCACTAGCCCCAGCAGCGCCGCGGCCAACCCGCGCCCGCGCGGCAGGCGGCGCGAGACGACGAAGATCGCCAGCACGCACAACCCGAGCAGGCCGGCAAGGTAGCGGTGCACCATCTCGTTGCGCGCCTTGAAGGGGTCGACCCGGGCGTCGGGAAAGCGCGCCTGCGCCGCGGCGATGTGCGTGTCGTGCACCGGGGGCGTGAGCCGGCCGTAGCAGCCGGGCCAGTCCGGACAGCCGAGCCCGGCATCGGTGAGCCGGGTGTAGGCGCCGAGCGCGATCACCGCGAGCGCGAGCACCAAGGTCGCAGTCACCAGCCAGCGCGCACGTTTCATCGCCACCTCCTCATACCCCGCTGCGGTCGTAGTTCATCAGCCTCAGCAGGTCGCTGCGGATTTCGCCCGCCACGCGCTGCGCCTGCGCAGCCCCCGGCTCAACCGCATAGCGCAGCAGCGCCAGGCCGCGCGGATCGACCAGCACGATACGCCCGAGGAGCGCGGTGTCGCTGATCTGCGCAGCCTGCCATGCGATATGTGGATAACGTGCCCGTGCCGCTGGGTCCTCCGCCGCCAGCACCAGCGCCTGCACCCGAGCCTGCTTGCGTCCGAGCCCGGCGTGGAGTTGCTGCAGGATCAACAGCGCCTGCTCGCAGCGCGTGGCCGGGGCGACTGCCCGGGTCGTCGTTGCACGGTCGCCATCCGTCCTGGCCGACGCATCCTGCCCGTCAAGACAAGTCAACTCGCCCTCCCCCGCCGGCACATAGACCAGATGCCATTGCCCGCCACCCTGCGCGGGCGGGGGCAGCAGGCGCAGCTCCTGCGTCAGCCACTCGCCGTGGTTGACCGTTGGTGCTGCGGCAAACCAACCAAAGCGCAAACTCGCCCATGCCGCCGCCAGCGGCACCAAGGCGCAGAGCAGGAACAGGCTGAGAAACTTACGGCTGCTCATGAGCGATCTCCCGAGAGGCGGCGGGCAACCGGCGCGCGCTGGCGGCGAGCGCGACGCCGATCACCGCCAGCGCGATCAGGCCCCACTGCAGCGCGTAGCCGCGGTGGCGCTCGGGTGGCAGCACCACCGGCCGGTAATGGACGTGGAAGGGCGAGCCCTGCTGCTGGTAGATCAGCCCGGGCGCCAGCGGCACCGCCAGCCAGCCCGCGAGTTGCGCCGGACCAGCCTGCTGGATGCGCATCGGCCAGCGCCCGTGGTCCTCGACGTTGGCACCGAGCAAGAGGCCGGTGACGTCGGTGCGGAAGACGCCCTGCACGCGCAGCTGCGACGGGATCGCCGGCACCGGCAGCGCATCACGCCCGCGCTCGGCCGCGATCCAGCCCAGATTGACCAGCGCCGCACGCGGCGCCGCGCCGCTGCTGCCCGCGGCGCGCGCATCGGCGACGTCTTCCACCGCGATCACCACGTCGTAGCCCGGCTGGCGGTCGACGATGCGGTTATCGACCAGCCAGACCATCGGCGCGATCCAGCGCGCTTCGAAGTCGAGCTGCATGCCATCGAGCGTGACCGGCACGCCCGGCGCCGCCCGGCCTTCGACCAGCGTGCGGGTCGAATCGCCGCTCTGCGCTGGGGTGGTGCGCGCGGTGGCCACACCGGCCGCCTCGCGTCCCACAGGCGCATGCAGTTCCGCCAGCCGCGCCAAGCCCACCGCGCCCTCGCGCTCCCACTGCGCGATGCGGGCCAGCGTCGCCAGCTTGTCCTCGCCGCGCTGCCACTGCCACACTGATAGCCCCGCGGGCACCGCGGCGACCGCCAGCACCGCGAGCACCCACGGCCAGCGCAGCACCCAGCAGTGGCCGAACGCGCTAACCTTCATCGCCATACCTCGCCACCCGCCGGAGAATCTTCATGACCAGCTCGCTCGCCATCAAGCTCGTGATCGTGGTGCTGCTCGCCCTGGTCGTCGTGAGCCTTTTCCAGGCGCTGCTCGTGATGCTGAAGGGCGGCGACAGCAGCACCCGGATGTCGAAACACCTCGGCCGCCGCCTCGCGTTCTCGGTCGCGGTGATGGCGCTTCTGCTGGCGCTGCTCGCCACCGGGGTGATCACGCCCAACGCCCGACCGTACTGAACCCGCCCATCTCGATCGCCTGCCCGCATCGCTCCGGCCTCACAGCACATAGACGAAGATAAACAGGTTCAGCCACACCACATCCACGAAGTGCCAGTACCAGGCCGCGGCCTGAAAGCCGAAGTGGTGCTCGGCGGTGAAGTGGTCCTTGATCACGATGCGCAGCAGCATCACCAGCAGGATCAGCGCGCCGATGGTGACGTGCAGGCCGTGGAAGCCGGTGAGCAGATAAAAGGTGTTGCCGTAGACGCCGGAGTCCAGGCGCAGGCCCAGGTCGTCGTAGGCGTGCATGTACTCGTAGCCCTGCAGGAACAGGAAGCTCACCCCGAGCAGCACGGTGATCGCGAGGAAGAGCTTGAGCCGCAGCCGATTGCCCTGCTCGATCGCCACGTGCGCCACCTGCAGCGTCACCGACGAGGCGAGCAGGATCAGCGTGTTCCACAGCGGCAGGCCCGACCACGGCATGGCCTGGGTCTCGGTGCCGCCGGGGGTCTTCAACAGCGGCCAGGCGGCCTCGAAGTCGGGCCACAGGATCTCGGCGGTCATGGCGTTGTTGCTGGCCCCGTCGAGCCAGGGCACCGACACCATGCGCGCATAGAACAGCGCACCGAAGAAGGCGAGGAAGAACATTACCTCGGAGAAGATGAACCAGCTCATGCACTGGCGGAACGAGCGGTCGAGCTGCGCGCTGTAGAGGCCCCGCTGGGACTCGTCGATGACCTTGCCGAACCAGCCGAACAGCGTCACCACCAGCAGACTGATGCCGCCAGCGAACACCCAGGGACCGGTGTGCGCATCGGGCTGGTCGAGCTGGCTGATCCAGGTCGCGCCGCCATAGCCGATCAGCAGCAGCGCGAGCGCGCCGACGATCGGCCAGGCGCTGTCGTGCGGCACGTAGTACTTCTCATGCGTGGTCGTGGTCATGTTGCCCCTCCCTTGCTGCGGGCCCGAGCGCAGCCTGCGCCCGGGCCGCATGACTTCAGCGACTCGCGGTCTGGCCCACACTGCGATACAGGCGGTAAGACAAAGTCATTGTCTTGAAGCGCGCAGGTAGCGCCGGATCGACGTAGAACTGCACCGGCATGGACTTGCGCTCGCCCGGCGCCAGCGGCTGCTCCTGGAAGCAGAAACATTCGATCTTCATGAAGTGGCGGGCCGCCTCGCCGGGTGCCACCGAGGGCACTGCGGTGGTCACGATCGGCTGGTCGCTGCGGTTCTCAACCATGAACTCGACCACCTGCAGGTCGCCTGGATTGAGCTGGATGCGCGCGGTCTGCGGCGCGAAGTCCACCGCCACGGTCGGATCATGGGTGGCGAGGAACTCGACCGTGATCTCGCGCCCGCGGTCGATGCGGTCCGGGGCCGCGGCGGCAACCTTGTCGGTCTTGCCGTTGATGCCGGTGATGTCGCAGAACACGTCGTACAGCGGCACGAGTGCAAAGCCGAAGGCGAACATCGCCACGCAGGCAAACAGCAGCTTGCTGATCAGGCTACGGTGGGCAGACATTGCACGTCCTCCCTGCGCCGCCGTCGCTTACTTCACGACCGGCGGGGTGTCGAAGGTGTGGTACGGCGCGGGCGACGGCACTTCCCACTCCAGCCCCTGCGCGCCTTCCCACACCTGGTCGGTGGCCTTGTCGCCGATGCCGCGCATGCAGCGCACCACGCCCCACACGAACAGCAGCTGCGACAGGCCGAAGAGGAAGCCGCCGATGCTCATGAAGGCATTGAGGTCGGCGAATTGCAGCGCGTAGTCGGGGATACGGCGCGGCATACCGGCCAGGCCGACGAAGTGCATCGGGAAGAACAGCATGTTCACCGAGATCAGCGAGCACCAGAAATGAACCTGGGCGAGGCGCTCGTTGTACATCACGCCGGTCCACTTCGGAATCCAGTAGTACACCGCGGCGATGATGCCGAACACCGCGCCGGTCACCAGCACGTAGTGGAAGTGGGCGACGACGAAGTAGGTATCCTGGTACTGGAAGTCGGCCGGGATGATGGCCAGCATCAGGCCGGAGAAGCCGCCGATCGTGAACAGCACGATGAAGGCGAGCGAGAACATCATCGGCACCTCGAAGCTCATCGAGCCGCGCCACATCGTCGCCACCCAGTTGAACACCTTCACCCCGGTGGGCACGGCGATCAGCATGGTGGCGTACATGAAGAACAGTTCGGCGACCACCGGCATGCCGGTGGTGAACATGTGGTGGCCCCAGACGATGAAGGACAGGAAGGCGATGCTGGCGGTGGCCACCACCATCGACTCGTAACCGAACAGCGGCTTGCGGGCGAAGGTGGGGATGATGCTGGAGACGATGCCGAAGGCCGGGAGGATCATGATGTACACCTCCGGGTGGCCGAAGAACCAGAAGATGTGCTGGAACATCACCGGGTCGCCACCGCCCGCGGCGTCGAAGAAGCTGGTGCCGAAGTACTTGTCGGTGAGCACCATGGTGACCACGCCGGCGAGCACCGGCATCACCGCGATGAGCAGGAAGGCGGTGATGAGCCAGGTCCACACGAAGAGCGGCAGCTTCATCCAGGTCATGCCGGGCGCGCGCATGTTCCAGATGGTGACGATGACGTTGATCGCGCCCATGATCGAGGACACGCCCATCAGGTGCACCGCGAGCACGAAGAAGGCGGTGGAGTCGCCGCTGTAGGTCGTCGACAGCGGCGCGTAGAAGGTCCACCCCGCCGCCGGCGCGCCGCCCTCCATGAACAGCGTGGAAAGCAGGATCGTGAACGCGCACGGCAGGATCCAGAAGCTCCAGTTATTCACCCGCGGCAGCGCCATGTCGGGCGCGCCGATCATCAGCGGAATCATCCAGTTGGCCAGGCCGACGAAGGCCGGCATCACCGCGCCGAACACCATCACCAGGCCGTGCACCGTGGTCATCTGGTTGAAGAAGTGCGGATCGACGAACTGCAGCCCGGGCTGGAACAGCTCGGCGCGGATCACCATCGCCAGGCTGCCGCCGATGAACAGCATGGTCAGCGAAAACAGCAGGTAGAGCGTGCCGATGTCCTTGTGGTTGGTGCTGAACAGCCAGCGCGCGAGACCGCGCGGCTTGTGGTCGTGGTCATGCGCGTGACCTGCAGCGCCGTGCGCGTCCAGGGTGCCTGTGATCTGGGTGCTCATCGCTTACTCCCCCTTCTCGATCGCGGCCGCAACATCGGCTGGCTGCACCATGTCGCCCTTGGCGTTGCCCCAGGCGTTGCGCTCGTAGGTGATGACGGTGGCGAGTTCCTTGGCGCTCAGCTGCTTGCCGAAGGCCTGCATCGCGGTGCCAGCCTTGCCGAACAGCACGATGTGGATGTGCGCGGCGGGGTCGCCGGTAGCGATCGCGCTGCCCTTCAGGCCTGGAAACACGCCGGCCAGGCCCTCGCCGTTGGGCTGGTGACAGGCCACGCAGGCGCGGTCGTAGACCTCCTGGCCGAGCGCCATCAGCTCGTCCATCGCCATCGGGCCGGCGGTCGCGGCCTCGGCCTTCGCCTGCTCGGCGGCCGCGACCTGCTGCGCCGCCCAGGCCTCGAAGTCCTCGGGGGTCTTCACATCGACCGCCACCGGCATGAAGCCGTGGTCGCGGCCGCACAGCTCGGCGCACTTGCCGTAGTACAGCCCGGGCTTGTCGACCCGCGTCCAGGTCTCGTTGATGAAACCGGGCACCGCGTCCTTCTTGATCGCGAAGTCCGGCACCCACCACGAGTGGATCACGTCGTCGGCGGTGAGCAGAAAGCGCACCTTCTTGCCGGTGGGCAGCACCAGCGGCTTGTCCACCGCCATCAGGTAGTCGGGGTCTTTCTCGGCCTCGTTGGCGATCTGCGCGCGTGGGGTGGCGAGCACCGAGTAGTACTCGATCGGGTAGTCGAGGTACTTGTAGTGCCACTTCCACTGCGAGCCGGTGACCAGCACGGTGAGCTCGGAGGCCGAGACATCCTCCATCGCGACCAGCGTGCGCGTGGCCGGCACCGCCATCGCAACCAGGATCAGCACCGGGATCGCGGTCCACAGGATCTCGATCTTCATGCTGCCGTGGAACTGCGCAGGCACCGCCCCCTTCGACTTGCGGTGATGCACGATGGACCAGAACATCAGGCTGAACACGACCAGCGCGATGGCGACGCAGATGTAGAAGATCGTCATGTGCAGGTCGAAGACCTGCTGGCTGATCTCGGTGGCGCCGCGCGTCATGTTGAAGCGGGCTTCCTGCGCGCCCGCCGGGACACTGGCCGCGAACAGCGTGGCTGCGGCCGTGGGATGGTTCAGATACGTCCTTGCTTGCCTCAACCCGGATGAATGGTGTCTCACTGCCGACCCCCTCTTATCGTTATGGGTGTGATGCCGCCGGAAAAGCGCAAATGAAGGTCTGCGGGCTCCCTGTGTACGTGTGTGAGATCTGGCGCGGGGACCGTGTTGGGGTGCGGCCGCCCGCCGCTCGCCACCTTGACGACCCGGCCAAGGCGACCGGGACTTTAGATTCACTATAAGCAGCAGAACCAGAAAGGCAAGGAAGGATGCGAACGAACGCGCAAGCCATTCGCATTAGCGCCTCCGGCTGATCCTGCCGGCCGCCGGGCCAAGCGCCGAGTCCACGGCAGGTCCGGCGGACCGAGAGTCGGTCGACACAGGGGCGCCCGATGCACGGCGCCCCTGCCCCGCTCAGCGCTTGAAGCGCTCCTCGGCGATGGCGTCCGCCACCTCGCCGGTTGGCCGCTCTTCCTTGCGCGCGCGCTCGAAGACCTCCATCAGATTGTCATGGATGCCCTCGATATGCTTGAGCAGCGCGCTGCGGTCGAAGCCGATGCGCTCGTGATAGACGTCGATGATGCCGCCGGCATTGATGACATAGTCGGGCGCATACAGGATGCCGCGCTTCATCAGCTCGAGGCCGTGGCGGGCTTCGGCGAGCTGGTTGTTGGCGGCGCCGGCGACGATCTTCGCCTTCAGCTGCGGGATGGTGCTGTCGTTGAGGATGGCACCGAGCGCGCAGGGGGCAAAGACATCGACGTCGAGGCTGAAGATCTCCTCCGGCGCGACCACCGTGGCGCCAAGCTCGCGGCTGGCCTGCACGAGCGGCTCGCGATGGATGTCGGTGACCCACAGCTGGGCGCCGGCTTCCTTCAACTGGCGGGCGAGGTCGTAGCCGACGTTGCCTACGCCCTGCACCGCCACGCGCAGGCCTTCGAGCGAGTCGCGACCGAGGCACTCCTTCACCGCAGCCTGGATGCCGATGAAGGTGCCGTAGGCGGTGGCCGGCGACGGGTCACCGCTGCGCGTGCCCTCGTCCGAGGGCTTGTCGTGGATGCCGGCCACATGCTGGGTGAATTGCGTCATGTACTTCATGTCGGCGACGCTGGTACCGGAGTCCTCGGCGGCGATGTAGCGGCCGTTCAGCTGCTCGAGCGCGCGTGCGAAGGCGGCCAGGAGCTCGGGTGTCTTCTGCGTGCGCGGGTTGCCGATGATCACCGACTTGCCGCCACCGAGCTTCAGATTGGCCATCGCCGACTTGTAGGTCATGCCGCGCGACAGGCGCAGCACGTCGCGGATCGCCTCGTCCTCGCTGGCATACGGCCACATACGGCAACCGCCGAGCGCGGGGCCGAGCTTGGAATTGTGGACGGCGATGATCGCCTTCAGTCCACTCTTGTCGTCGCTGACGAAGACCACCTGCTCGTGGTCGGCGAAGTCGCTCAGGGAAAATACGGCCATGCTGTGTCTCCTTCCTTGTGGGAACGTGGGTATGCGCCGTCCCGCCCGGCGCTGCTCGTGGCAGGCCGGGGCAGGCAGGCGGGGCGTGAAACGGGGTGTTCTGAATCGACGGATCGTGGGGAATAAGAAATAGGGGACAGACCCCATTGATCTTCAGCCGGGGATGATGGCGATGGTCTTGCGCGCCTTGGTTGCGAGCGGGGCGCTGGGCGGGCGGCGGTGGCGGAAGTCCTCGAGCAGGGCAGCCTGGCGCTTGCGGGCGCTGGCGAGGTAGCGCTCGCGCACGTGGCCATAGCCACGGATCTGGTCGGGGATGGCAGCCAGCTCGATCGCCGCTTCGTGGTTGCTGTGATCGAGGTTCGTGATGATCTCCTCAACCACGCGCTCGTAGTCGGCAATCAGCTCGCGGTCGAGCCTACGATCGTGGCTGCGGGCGAAGGGGTCGAGCATCGAGCCACGCAGGTGACGGAACTTCGCCAGCGTTCCCATCGCTTTGAGCATCCAGGGGCCGTAGGCCTTCTTCTTCAATTCGCCGGTCTGCGGGTCCTTGTCGGCCAGGGTGGGCGGGGCGAGGTGGAAGACGAGCTTGTAGTCGCCCTCGAACTGCTCCTCGACACGCTTGAGGAAGTCGGTGTCGGTGTACAGGCGCGCGACCTCGTACTCATCCTTGTAGGCAAGCAGCTTGTGGTAGCCCCGCGCGACCGCCTCGGTCAGCAGGGTGATGCCGGGCGCGAGCTTCGCTTCCGCGGCACGCACGCGCTCGACCAGCTTCGCGTAGCGCTTGGCGTAGGCGGCGTTCTGGTAGTCCGTGAGCTGGGCCTTGCGGCGGGCGATCACCTCGTCGACGCTGGTCGAGAGCTTGTGGTGTTCCGGCGTGCCGAACTGCGGCTTGGCCGCCTCAATCACCGCCTTCAGATCCAACGCCGCGCGCCGGCCCCACAGGAAGGCGGCCTTGTTGGCCTCGACCGCGGCGCCGTTGATCTCGATCGCACGCTCGATCGCCTGCCGCGACAACGGCACCAGACCGCGCTGCCAGGCATAGCCGAGCATGAACAGGTTGGTGGCGATCGAGTCGCCGAGCAGGTCGGTGGCGATGCGGGTGGCGTCGAGGAACTCGGCCTTGTCCGCACCGACCGCATCGACGATCTGCGCTTCCATCGAGGCCGCCGGGAACTGCGGATCCGGGTTGGCGCCGACGTTGCCGCTGCGCGCCTGGGCGGCGAAACCGCGCACGAACTCGCTGGTGTTGGTCTGGTCGCGGTTGATGACGACGCGGGTCAGGCCGTGCTGCATCTTGGCAAGCGACTCGTCGCTGGCCGCCACCACCAGGTCGCAGCCGATCACCGCGTTGGCCTCGCCGGCGGCGACGCGCGCGGCATGGAGCAATTCCTGGCGGTCGGCGATGCGCACATGCGACCACACTGCGCCACCCTTCTGCGCCAGACCCGCCATGTCGAGCACCGAGATGCCCTTGCCTTCGAGGTGGGCGGCCATGCCCAGCAGCGCGCCGATCGTCACCACACCGGTGCCGCCAACGCCGGTGATGAGGATGCCCCAGGGCGCGGAGGTGGACGGCAGCTGCGGCTCGGGGAGTTCGCCCGCAAGACGGCCGCCGAGTGCGCTCGCGCCGCTGGCTTTGCCCTTTCTCAGCTTGCCGCCCTCGATGGTGACGAAGCTCGGGCAGAAGCCCTTCACGCAGGAATAGTCCTTGTTGCACGAGCTCTGGTCGATGAAGCGCTTGCGGCCGAACTCGGTCTCGACCGCACCTACCGACATGCAGTTCGACTTGTCGCTGCAGTCGCCGCAGCCTTCGCACACATGGTCGTTGATGACCACGCGCCTGGCCGGGTCGGGGAAGGTACCGCGCTTGCGGCGGCGGCGCTTCTCGGCGGCGCAGGTCTGGTCGTAGATGATTGCGGTCACCGCCGGCACCGTGCGCAGTTCACGCTGCACGCCATCGAGTTCGTCGCGGTGGCGCACGCCGACGCCGTGCGGCAGGTCGGCCGGACCATAGGCGCGCGGCGTGCCGTCATTGACCACCACCACCGTGCCCACGCCCTCGGCGAGCAGTTGGCGAGCGATGATCGGCACCGACAGCGTGCCGTCGTGCGGCTGGCCGCCGGTCATCGCCACCGCGTCGTTGTAGAGGATCTTGTAGGTGATGTTCACCTTCGCCGCCACCGCCGCGCGGATGGCGAGGATGCCCGAGTGCATGTAGGTGCCGTCGCCGAGGTTGGCGAACACGTGTGGCGTCTCGGTGAAGGGCGCCTGGCCGATCCAGGGCACGCCCTCGCCACCCATCTGGCAGAAGGTCTGGGTGTGCTCGGGCGACAGCCAGGTCGCCATGTAGTGACAGCCGATGCCGGCAATCGCGCGTGAGCCCTCGGGCACCTTTGTCGAGGTGTTGTGCGGACAGCCCGAGCAGTAGTGCGGCACGCGCTGGATGGACAGCCGCGGCTTGGCAAGCGCGTCCTCCTTGGCTTCGATGAAGGCGAGCCGCGCCTTGATGCGGTCGGAGGTGTAGAAGCGGGCGATGCGGCCGGCGATGGCGCGGGCGATCATCGCGGGCGTGAGCTCACCCGCGGCGGGCAGCAGCCACTCCGCGTGCGGCAGGCTCCACTCCCCCTTCTCGTCGAACTTGCCGATGACACGCGGGCGCACCTCGTCCTTCCAGTTGTAGAGTTCCTCCTTGAGCTGGTACTCGAGGAACTGGCGCTTCTCCTCGATCACCAGAATCTCATCCAGCCCTTCGGCGAACTTGCGCACGCCTTCCGCTTCCAGCGGCCACACCATGCCGACCTTGTACAGGCGCAGGCCGATAGCGGCCGCCTTCGCCTCGTCGATGCCGAGGTCGTCCAGCGCCTGGCGCACGTCGAGGTAACTCTTGCCGCTGGTGATGATGCCCAGCCTGGCATTTGGGCTGTCGATGATGGTGCGGTTGAGATTGTTCAGGCGGCAGTATGCGAGCGCGGCATAGAGCTTGTGGTGCAGCAGGCGCTTCTCCTGCACCAGCGGTGGGTCGGGCCAGCGGAGATTGAGTCCATCCTCAGGCAGCGGGAAGTCCTGCACGCTCGGGATCAGCGTCTGCACCTTGAAGGGGTCGATATCCACCGACGAGGACGTCTCCACCGTGTCAGTCAGCGCCTTGAAGGCCACCCAGCAGCCCGAGTAGCGCGAGAGCGCGAAGCCGTGCAGGCCGTACTCCAGATACTCCTGGATACCGGCAGGCGCGAGCACCGGCATCATCAGCGCCTTGAACACGTGCTCGGTCTGGTGCGGCAGCGTCGAGGACTTTGCGGCGTGGTCGTCGCCGGCGATCACCAGCACGCCGCCGTGCTTCGACGTCCCTGCGGCGTTGGCGTGGCGGAACACGTCGCCGGTGCGGTCGACGCCCGGGCCCTTGCCGTACCAGATCGAGAACACGCCGTCGTACTTCGCATTCGGGTCCAGGTTGACCTGTTGCGTGCCCCACACCGAGGTTGCGGCGAGGTCTTCGTTCAGCCCGGCCTGAAAGCGGATGTGCATCGGCTCGAGATACTTCTTCGCCTTCCAGAACTCCTGGTCGACGTTGCCGAGCGGCGAGCCGCGATAGCCGGTGACGAAGCCGGCCGTGTTGAGTCCGGCGGCTTCGTCACGCATCTTCTGCATCATCGGCAGGCGCACCAGGGCCTGGATGCCGGTCATCCAGGCGCGGCCGGACTTGAGGGTGTATTTATCGTCGAGGCTGACGGGGGGCACGGTGTTCGACATGGTGGTGTGAACCGCCGCCGGAGAACACCTGCACGCGGGTGGCGCGCAGCGATCACAGGCAGGCGTTGTCTCCTTGGGTAGTGAGTTCTGTGGTTCGTCCGGTTTCCGCGGACAACGCATCGCATGCTACGGAGCGCGGAGGAAATAATTTTCCTGTTTTCGGCTGCGCAGCAACGAGATAAGAAAAACTATTCCACCCATCACACTTACTATTCGCCGCGTCCGACTACGGCCACCCCGCCAGCGGGCATGAAAAAAAGTACAAGGGCCATCTGGTTCGCAACCAGCTCACGTCTGCACCGCACAAACGGCAAGGGCGCGTCTACACTGCGGC
The DNA here is from genome assembly GCF_051280715.1 of Thauera sp. AutoDN2. NCBI lineage: Bacteria > Pseudomonadati > Pseudomonadota > Betaproteobacteria > Rhodocyclales > Zoogloeaceae > Thauera > Thauera sp. AutoDN2. Next base: position 14,882 of record NZ_JBNCAR010000010.1, read on the forward strand.
CTTTTTTGCCCTCCGCGCCACGAGCGCCGACATGAATGAGGAGACTACCGTGATCCAATCCGCCACTTCCGGCCACGTGCGCCACCCCGCACGCCCCTTGGTGCGCCCTGCGCCGACCGCACGCAAGGAGTGCTGACATGAGCGCCACCACGCACGCCCAATGGTCGTCGCGGATGGGCTTCGTGCTCGCCGCCACCGGTTCCGCCGTCGGCCTCGGCAACATCTGGAAATTTCCCTACATGGTCGGGCAGAGCGGCGGCGCCGCCTTCGTCCTCGTTTACCTGCTGTGCATTGCACTGATCGGCGTGCCCATCCTGGTGTCGGAATGGATGATCGGCCGCCGCGGCCAGAAGAACCCGATCAACACCATGGCGCAGCTCGCGCAGCAGCACGGGCACACGCGCAACTGGGCGGTGGTCGGCATCGTCGGCGTGCTCGCAGCCTTCCTGATCCTGTCCTTCTACTCGGTGATCGGCGGCTGGACGTTGGCCTACATCCGCGACGCCGCCACCGGCAGCTTCACCGGCCTGGACAAGGGTAGCGTTGGCGCGATCTTCGAAGGCTTCCTGGCCAGCCCCGCCGAGCTGCTGAGCTGGCACACCGTGTTCATGCTGCTCACCGTGATCATCGTGGCGATGGGCGTGTCGTCCGGCCTGGAGCGGGGCAGCAAGATCCTGATGCCGGCGCTGGCGCTGATCCTGGTTGTTATGGTCGGTTACGGCATGACGACTGGCGCGTTCGGCCAGGCCGTCGCCTATCTGTTCAACCCCGACTGGAGCAGGCTTGACGGCTCGGTGCTGCTCGCCGCGCTCGGACACGCCTTCTTCACCCTTTCGCTGGGCATGGGGATCATGATGGCCTACGGCTCCTACCTGGGCGAGGACGTGAATCTGCTGCGTACCGCGCGCACCGTGGTGATCATGGATACCGTGTTCGCGCTCTGCGCCGGCCTGGCGATCTTCCCGATCGTGTTCGCCAATGGCCTGGACCCCGCGGCCGGCCCCGGCCTGGTGTTCGTCACACTGCCGCTGGCCTTCGGCAACATGGGCGGTGGCCTGGTGCTGGGCAGCCTGTTCTTCCTGCTGCTGACCTTCGCCGCGCTGACCTCGTCGATCTCGCTACTGGAGCCGGTGGTCGAACTGCTCGAAGAGCGCACGCCAATGAATCGCGTCACCGCCACCGTAGTGGCCGGCGTGACGATCTGGGCGCTGGGCATCGCCGCGCTGCTGTCGTTCAACATCTGGGGTGACGTCAAGCTGTTCGGGCTCAACATCTTCGACCTGCTCGACTACGTCACCAGCAAGTTCATGCTGCCGCTGGCGGGCCTGGGCGCGATCGTGTTCGCGGCGTGGAAACTCGAGCAGGCGAGCGTGAAGCGCGAACTGCGCCTCGGTGACACAGGTTTCGCGTTGTGGACGGTGCTGGCGCGCTACGTAGCGCCGCTGGGCGTGCTCTACGTGTTCTGGAACAACCTGTAAGACCTCGCGCCTCACGGCGCGATCGAAGGAAACGGCCCTGCCCGCCTCACAGCGGCAGGGCCGTTTCGTTCTTGATCTCGCGCAGCGCCACCGCCGAGTGGGTGACGTCGATCTCGGGGATCTTGAGCAGGAAGTCGTGCATGAAGACCGAAAGCGCCTCAAGGTTCGGCAGGTAGAGCTTGAGCAGGCAGTCGGTCTCGCCGAGCAGCTCGTAGCACTCGACCACCTCTTCGCAGGCCTTCACCACCTTCTCGAAGCGTTCGAGCACGTCGGCACTGTGCTGCTTCAGCTTGACCCTGACCCAGACGCAAGTGCCCAAGCCCACCTTCTGCCGGTCGACGAGCGCGACGTAGCCGCGGATCACACCCGCCTCCTCCATGTCGCGCACCCGCCGCCAGCACGGGGTGGGCGACATGCCGACCTTGTCGGCCAGCGCCTGGGTGCTCAGCGTGGAATCCTTCTGCAGCAAGGTCAGGATGTGGCGCTGCGCCGGGTCAAGTTTCATGGCGGGCTCAGAGCACCTTGAGCAGTTCGACCTCGAACACCAGGGTGGCGTTGGGCGGGATGACGCCGCCGGCGCCGCGCGCGCCATAGCCGAGCTCGGGCGGGATGGTGAGCTTGCGCTTGCCGCCTTCCTGCATGCCCTGCACGCCCTCGTCCCAGCCGCGGATCACGTGGCCGGCACCGAGCGGAAAGGCGAACGGGTCGTTGCGGTCCTTGCTCGAGTCGAACTTGCGCCCGTCCGTGAGCCAGCCGGTGTAATGCACCGAGACCATGCGGCCCGCAACGGCAGTGTCGCCGGTGCCGACTTCAAGTTCTTCGATGACGAGGCCGCTGGGGGTGGTCTGCTGGGTCATACCGTTCTCCTGTCTTGGGTGGAAGCGCGCATTCTACCCGCTGTACCACAGCCGCAGCGGCGGCGATCAGCCGGCGAAGCGCATGCGGTACTTGGCAACCTTGGGCGCGACGACATACTGACAGTAGGGCTGATGACTGTTGTTGGCGTAGTAGTCGTGATGCTCGGGCTCCGCCGCCCAGAACATCGGCGCGGGCAGCACCTGCGTGACGATGGGCGCGGGAAACGCGCGCTCGCGGGTCAGCTCATCGATCAGGGCAAGCGCGCTGTCGCGCTGCGCATCGCGGGTGGTGAAGATCACCGAGCGGTACTGCGGACCGACGTCGTTGCCCTGGCGGTCGGGCGTGGTGGGGTCGTGGATGGTGAAGAAGATCTCGAGCAGGCACCTGTAGCTCACCACCGACGGATCGAAGTCGATCTTCACCACTTCGGCGTGGCCGCTGGTGCCGGTGCACACCTGGCGATAGCCGGGATCATCGACGTGGCCGCCACAGTAGCCGGGCACCACTTCCTCCACGCCATCGACGAGGTCGAAGACGGCTTCGAGGCACCAGAAGCAGCCACCGCCAAGGATGGCGGATTCCGTTGCTGCGTGTGATGTTTGCAGGCTCATCGGGTTCTCCTTGATCGTGTTGCCCCTTGGGAGCCGGCCAACGCACGAATGTTCCCGCCCGACTGCACCTCGCGCGGCTCCATGCGGAGCGAGCCGACAGGCCTTCAGCGGAACGAGAAGCCGTACTGCAGGTCGAGGGCCGTGTCAGTGCCACCGCGCGCGATCACCGACATGCGGCGCGAGAGCTGGTAGGTGAGCTTGACCAGGGTCGCCGCACCGCCCAGGCTCTGCTCGAAGGACAGGAACAGGTCCGGGCCGAGGCGCTTGCCCAGGCTCAGCACCTGTCCCGCCACCGAGGGGCCGCTGGCCACCGTCGACCCGCTCCCGACCACCCGGCTCGAGGCAGCACGGCTGGTGCTGTTGAGCTCGCCCTGGCCAAAGGAGAAGGAATCGAAGCCGAGGCTGCGCGACAGTTCCTCGGTCATGCCGCCGCCCGGACCGCCGAGTAAGCCGGCCGCCGCCGGCAGCAGCAGGCCGAGATCGGCGCCCGAGCCGGCGTCCGGTGCGCGCCCGAGCACGATCCACGACAGCTTGGCGGGGTCGGGCACGTTGGGCTCGGACACGAGGCGGATCTGCGGGCGCTTTGCGCTGCCGGTGACAGACACGCCCGCCTCCACCTCCAGGCCCTTGCGCAGCGCAACGATGTTGAGACCCGGCGCATCCAGCGGTCCCTGAAAGTTGATCAGGCCGCGCTCGATGGTGAGGTTCTGCCCGTAACCTCGAAAGCCGCCGCCTACCGTAGAGATCGTGCCCACCGCCGACAGCGGCCGCCCCGGTTGCAGGCGGATGCGCAGGTCACCCGCAAGCCGGGTCTCCAGTCCCATTGCCGACAGGTAGAGCGCATCGCCCAATCCCACGCGCACGTCGGCATCCACCGTGAAGGCACCGCCGCCCTCGGCCGGGGCTTCGCCCTTAAGCACGATCACGTCATCCGACAGGCTGGGCGGCAGCGATTCGGCGAACTCGATGTAGCCGGCGTCCGCACGGAAGCCGGCGTCGAGCACCAGCGAGGTCCAGGTGCTGCGCGCACTGCCCTCACCCGAGACCAGCATCCAGCGATCATCGCGCTGCAGCAGCGGCAGACGGTCGGCATCGAAGCGGAAGTTGCCTGCGCCACTGGCAAGCACCACCTCGCCGCGCGCCGTGAAGCGTCCCGGCGTGGCGGTGAGCCGCTCGAAGGGAATGCGGTTCTCCGGCGGGCGCACACGGTTGTCGGAGACGAACTCGAGCCGCTCCAGGCGCACGCGCTCGTCGTCGAAGTCGAGATCGAGCTCGCCGCCGGCGAGGATCAGGCCCTGATCGATGAGGGTGAAGGCGAGCTCGCGGCCCTCGACGCGCCCGCTCGCGCTCGGCGCCTCGAGCGTACCGCCAAGGGTGAACTCACCGGCGATGCGGCCGGCGGTCTCGACATTCTCACGCGCCAGGCGGCCGAGCCAGGTGATCGAGGGCATATCCAGCCGGGCAGCACCGCTCAGCGCGGTCGCGGGCGGCACGCTCCACATGCCGTCGGCGTCGCGTCGTGCACGCAAACCGGCCTCGGCCTGCACGCTGCCGAACTCGCGCCCGCGTGCATCGAGCGTCACGCGCAGCCGGTCGCCTTGCGCACGCAACACGGCCTCGAGCCCCTCCAGCCCGAGCCGGGTGCGGATCTCGCCTTCGACGCTGAGATCACCGGACTCGCGGAACACGCGCGCCTCGCCTTCGAGCGTCCTCCCGACCGCCAGATCCCACTTCGCGCCGAGCGTGAGCGGGTCGGCGTTGCGGCGCGGGCGGCCGTCCGCGCGCGGCGGGCGCAGGTCGAGCACCAGCCCGGCCAGCTCGCCACGCAGCACGCTGCGCGTGGGCGACCAGGTGGTTTCCTGAAGGCGGATGCGGCCCTTCTGCCCCGCGTCGATATTCGCTGCACCGAGGCTGACGCGGTCGGCAGCCAGGGACAACGGTGCCGGGGCAATCAGCCTGGCCGCAAAGCGCCCGGCGGTCTCGAGCGCGGCCAGCTCTCCGCGCCAGCGCGGCGCATCGCCCTCGAGCACGCCTCCCTGGAGCACGAGGCGCAGGGTGTCGGCGACCTCGTCCTGCTCCGGCGTCTGCGCGCTGAGTTCGAACCTGTGCTGCGCACGCGAGCCCTCGGCCGCGACTTGCGCGCCCGCCAGCCAGTCGGGCTGCGCCTTGCCGTTCGCGCCGGGGCTCGCGGGGCCGAGCCCGGACAGGCCCAGCGCGAGCGCGAAGGGTCCGTCGATGCCGCGCTCGAGGCGGACGCTGCCGTTGACGCCGTCCAGCGCCACGTCGCCGGGCAACACCAGCTTCTCGCCGAAGAACTGCAGCTGGCCGTTGGGCGCCTCGACCGTCCCGCCCACCTGCCCTTCGGCACCCAGCCTGCCGGCGAGCTCGAGGCCGAGCGCCTTGCCGAGCCGGGACAGCGCCGGCGCATCGAGGCGCAGCGAGAGCGTGTCCGCCGCCCCCCCGAGTGCCCCTTGGGCGGCCAGCGTGTTGCCCGCCGCGTCGAGACGCACGCGCAGTTCGGGCAAGCGCTCGCCCTGCAGCCGCACCCGGCCCTCGCCGCTCAGCGGCAAGCCCTCGAGCACGCTGTCCGGGATCGTGAAATCGAGCGCGGCGACCTTCGGCAGGCCTTCGGCGGGCAGCTCGGCCTCGGCCACGAGATCCAGATCGAGGCGCGCCCTGGGCGCCCCGGGCAGCACGGCGCGCGGATCGAAGCCACGGATACGGGCATCCACCCGGGCGAGGCGCAGCGCCGGGAGCGTCGCCGCCTGGCCCGGCGTCTGGCCAGTCTCCGCGGCCTCGTCGTTCGTCTGCCCGGCTGACGGCCCGCTTGCCGCGAGCGCCTCGAGCGCGGCCTCGGCGTCGATGCGCGCGGCGCCCACGTCGAGGCCGATCCGCGCGCTCTGGCGGTCAGCATCGGCCTCGGCATCGACGCGGCCGGCGACGATCTGGCGCGGCAGCCGGGTATCAAGCGCCTGCGTGTCGATGCCGGCCAGGGCCAGCGCCGCGACCACCCGGCCAAAACCGTTCGGATCATCCCCATCGCTCGGCGGCGCCCAGGCGAGGCTGCCGTCGATACGCCCCTCGCCGGGCAGGCGGATGGCGAGCGCGTCGAGCGCGATCCGACCGACGCGCCAGTCGAGCACACCTTCGAAATGCTGCAGCGGAATGCCCCCCGCGTCGGCCGCCGCCGGGAGGCGGTTGTCGAGGCGAAGCGGGCCGGTAAGCAGGCCTTCGCCGTCGGCGGGCGCCGCGAGCTCGGCCACGAGCCTCAAGGCAGCCGTGGGTGCACCGTCGACGAAGGCGGCCGGGTCGAGTTCGCCCGCTTCGAGGAGCAGGCGGCGCAGGGGATTCGGCGCGAAGCTCTCGGCCGCAGCCTCGAGTCGCACCTGCAGGCCGTCGGAGCTCGCTTCGGCGCGCAGTTGCGGCTCGAGCAAGGAGTTGCCGAGCGTGACCGCCACCGACAGCGGTCGCGACTCGATGACGCCCTCGAAGCCACCCTCGCCTTCCAGCTTGAAGGGTGAGGCGCCGGCCAATGCCAGCGCCAGCCTCGCCCTGCCCTGCGGCACATCGACGACGAGCTCGCGCAGGTGGTGCAGCCTGCCATCGCTGTCGAGCGCAGCCTCGAGCCTGGTGAAGATCAGCCCCTGCTCGGCCGCCACCTCGGTGGTCGCCTCCGCAGCCTGGGCGGGGTCGGAGGCCGCGTCGGCGGCGCGTTCCAGGGTTTCGGCGGCCTGCTCGAGCACACCCTCAGGCGCGCCGGGCGCGGGCAATTCGTGCATCGCGAACGCGCCGATGGCGAGGCGCGCGATCTCGACCGCGAGCGGGATCTCGAGCGAGCCCGGCGGCTGTGGCGGCGGCGGAGACGCAGGCTCATCTTCGGCGACGACCTGGCCCAGATCAACGCGCGCGACGCTCAGCACGTCGACCTGCAGCCGGCGCGACAACAGCGCCGAGGGCTGCCAGGCGAGCGTAAAGTCCCTCAGCCCGAGCTCAAGCGCCGGCGAGCGATAGTCGAGCCGCTCGATGTCCAGGCGGCCGAGCACACGGCCGCGCGCGCCCTGCACCTGCAGCGCGCCAGCGGTGACGCGCTGCGCCAGCGCGATCGCTGCGTCCAGGCCCGACTGCGTACCCAGCAGCCACGCCGCAGCACCGATCACGAGCGCAACAGGCAGCGCCAAGACCCAGCCCAGCGCCTTCAGCACGCTACGGCCACGCGACCGCACCGGGCTCGGGCTGGTCGCGGGCTGTGCGGGATTCGCTGCGTCGTCGCCCATGGGCGTCCGTCAGCCGCCGAACAAGGCCTGCAACTCCAGACCCGGGTCGGGCGCGCGCATGAAGGCTTCGCCGACGAGGAATGTATGCACGTCGTGGCTGCGCATCAACGCGACGTCCTGCGGCTGCAGGATGCCCGACTCGGTGACCACGACGCGCCCGCCTGGGCCGCTGGCGATGCGCGGCAGCAGGTCGAGCGTGGCCTGCAGCGAGACCTCGAAGCTGCGCAGGTTGCGGTTGTTGATACCGATCAGCGGCGTCTGCAGCTGCAGGGCCTGGTCGAGCTCGGCGCCATCATGCACCTCGACCAGCACCGCCATGCCGAGCGCGATCGCGAGCTGCTCCATGTCGCGCATCTGCGCGAGATCGAGGCAGGCCGCGATGAGCAGGATGGCGTCGGCACCCATCGCCCGGGCCTCGAACACCTGGTAGGGATCGATCATGAAGTCCTTGCGCAGCACCGGCAGCCTGCACGCAGCGCGGGCTTGCTGCAAGTAGGCGGGGTCACCCTGGAAGAACTGGCGGTCGGTAAGCACCGACAGGCAGGCGGCGCCAGCGCGCTCGTACGCGGCGGCGATCTCGGCGGGGTGGAAGTCGGCGCGGATGACACCCTTGGACGGACTGGCCTTCTTGATCTCGGCGATGACCGCAGGGCGGCCGGCCGCATGCTTCGCGCGGATCGCGGCGACGAAATCGCGCGCCGGCGCCGCCGCCTCCGCCTGCGCACGCAGCGCGGGCTGGGGCAGCTCGGCGCGCGCGGCGGCGACCTCCTGCTCCTTGACGGCACAGATCTTCTGCAGGATGTCGCTCATTTGCCGCTCCGGAACTGCTGGGTGAAGCGCACGAACGCGTCGAGCCTGGCCCTCGCGGCGCCGCTCTCGATGGTCTCGCGAGCACGCAGGATGCCGGCGCCGATGGTATCCACCAGGTTGGCGGTGTACAGCGCCACGCCGGCGTTGAAGACGACGATCTCGCGTGCAGGCCCGGTCTGGTTGTCGAGCACGCCCAGCAGCACCGCGCGCGACTCTGCGGCGTCCTCGACGCGCAGGTTGCGGCTGCCCGCCATGGCGAGGCCGAAATCCTCGGGGTGAATCTCGTACTCGGTGACCTTGTTGTCCTTGAGCTCGCCGACCAGCGTGGTACCGCCGAGGCTGACCTCGTCCATGCCGTCCAGGCCATGCACCACCAATACGTGGTTGGCGCCAAGGCGCTGCATGACGCGCGCCTGGATGCCGACGAGGTCGGGGTGGAACACACCCATCAAGGTATTGGGGGCACTGGCCGGATTGGTTAGCGGGCCCAGGATGTTGAAGATCGTGCGCACGCCCATCTCGCGCCGCACCGGAGCGACGTTCTTCATCGCCGCGTGATGCGCCGGGGCATACATGAAGCCGATGCCGGTCGCCTCGATGCACTCGGCGATCTGCTGCGGCGTGAGGTCCAGGTTGACGCCGAGCGCCTCGAGCACGTCGGCCGCGCCCGATTTGGACGAAACGCTGCGCCCGCCGTGTTTGGCCACACGCGCACCGGCCGCGGCAGCAACGAAGATGGTGGCCGTGGAGATGTTGAAGGTGTGCGCGCCATCCCCCCCCGTCCCGACCACGTCCAGGAAGTGATCGTGCGGCGGCTGCACGACGACCTTGGTCGACAGCTCGCGCATCACGGTGGCCGCGGCGGTGATCTCGCCGATGGTTTCCTTCTTGACCCGCAGCCCGGTGAGGATGGCCGCGGTCATCAGCGGCGAGATCTCGCCGGCCATGATCTGTCGCATCAGCGACAGCATCTCGTCGTAGAAGATCTCGCGGTGCTCGATCGTGCGTTGCAGGGCTTGCTGGGCAGTAATCGTGGTCATGATGGTCTCGCAGCGAGGTCTCAGGCGGCGGCCGGCAGGCGTGCGCCGCGGTCGAGGAAGTTCTTCAGCAGCGCGTGTCCGCACTCGGTGAGGATGGATTCGGGGTGGAACTGCACACCCTCGATGTCGAGTGTCCTGTGGCGCACACCCATGATCTCATCGTCGTCGGTCCAGGCGGTCACTTCCAGACAGTCGGGCAGCGTCGAGCGTTCAATCGCAAGGGAGTGATAGCGCGTGCAGGTCAGCGGATTGGGCAGGCCGCGGAACACGCCGGCATCCTTGTGATGCACGGGTGAGGTCTTGCCGTGCATCAGCTTCTGCGCGTGCACGATGCGCCCGCCGAAGGCGGCACCGATGCTCTGGTGGCCAAGGCACACGCCAAGGATGGGGAGCTTGCCGGCGAAGGCCTTGATGGCCGGAACCGAGATGCCGGCCTCGGCCGGCGAGCATGGCCCGGGCGAAATGACGAGGTGATCCGGCGCGAGGCGCTCGATCTGTTCAAGGGTGATCTCGTCGTTGCGGAACACCTTCACCCTGGCGCCCAGTTCGCCGAAATACTGCACGAGGTTGTAGGTGAAGCTGTCGTAGTTGTCGATCATCAGCAGCATGGTCTTCCCTTCGCGAAGGCCGGCGGAGTGGGCCGGCTTCGTCAGCATTCAGGTTACACAGGCGCGGGGCGCGCCAGAGCACTCAGGCCCGGGTGTCCAGCCCGCCTTCGGCCATCTCGGCGGCGCGCAGCATTGCACGCGCCTTGCTCTGCGTTTCCTGCCATTCGGCTTCGGGGTCGGAGTCGGCGACGATGCCCGCGCCAGCCTGGACGTGGATCTGCCCGTCCTTGACGACCGCGGTACGGATCGCGATCGCGATGTCCATGTCGCCATGAAAGCCGAGATAGCCAACCGAACCCGCATAGATGCCGCGCTTGACCGGCTCCAGTTCATCGATGATCTCCATCGCCCGCACCTTCGGCGCGCCCGACACGGTCCCGGCGGGGAAGGTGGCGCGCAGCACGGCGAGCGCATCGAGCCCCTCCTTGAGCTTGCCCTCGACATTGGAGACGATGTGCATCACGTGCGAGTAGCGCTCGATGGTGAAGCGCTCGGTGACCTTGACCGAGCCGATCTCGGATACGCGCCCGGCGTCGTTGCGGCCAAGGTCGAGCAACTGCACGTGCTCGGCAATTTCCTTCTGGTCGGCGAGCAACTCCTTTTCCAGCGCGAGATCCTCGGCCACCGTGGCGCCGCGCTTGCGCGTGCCGGCGATCGGGCGCACGGTGACGACGTCGTCCTCAAGCCGGGTCAGGATCTCGGGCGAGGCGCCGACGACGTGGAAGTCCTCGAAGTTGAAATAGAACATGTAGGGCGAAGGATTGAGCGAGCGGATGGCGCGGTACAGCGCCATCGGACTGGCGGCGTAGGGCTTGCTCATGCGCTGCGACAACACGACCTGCATCACGTCGCCGTCGACGATGTACTGCTTGGCGCGGCGCACCGCGTCCTTGAAGCCTTCTTCGCCGAAGCTCGACACCGCGGGCGCGGACTCGGCTCGGATCTCCTCGGGAATCTGCACCGGCGCCCGCAACCGGGCGAGCAACTCGCGCAGACGCTTCTGGGCGCGCTTGTACGCACTGGGCACCTCCGGCTCTGCGTACACGACGAGCGTGAGCTTGCCGCTGAGGTTGTCGACGATGGCGACCTCCTCGGACAGCAGCAGCAGGATGTCGGGAGTGCCCAGCGTATCGGTCTTCTCGGTCTTCGCCAGCTTGGGCTCGATGTAGCGCACCGTGTCGTAGCCGAAGCAGCCCACGAGCCCGCCAGCGAAGCGCGGCAAATGCTCGCGTGGCGGCACCTTGATGCGGTTCATGAACTCGGCGACGAAGTTGAGCGGATCGCCGTAGTCGCGGCGCTCGACCAGGCGGTTGCCGGTGAGCAGCAGCGCCGAGCGGCCATAGACCTCGATGCGCGTGGGCGACGAGAGCCCGATGAAGGAGTAACGGCCGAAACGCTCCCCTCCCTGCACCGACTCGAGCAGGTAGGTGTAGGGCTCGTTGGCGAGCTTCAGGTAGATGGAGAGCGGGGTATCGAGATCGGCGAAGGTCTCGAGGGTGAGCGGAATGCGGTTGTAGCCCTCGGCGGCGAGGGCGTTGAACTCGTGTTCGAGCATGGGGGCTCCACGTGGATCGTTTGAATCGGAAGGGCTTGCAGCAGGCGGGGCAGGGATGCGGCGGATGCGCCGCAGACCCCGCGGTGGGAGGTCGCGTTCAGTGGCCCAGAGGCCAACGCCAGCCACCGTTCCAGACCGGCTGGACGGAGGGCGAGGCGGCGATGAAGCGATCCCGGGTTGCGAGCATCACGATGTCGATCTTGAGTGGATATGAACGATTGCGCGAGAGAACTGCGTTGGAAAACCGGGCGAAAGATCCGCGCGAGAATCCTGCCGACGACTGCAGAGCGTTGGTTCGCTATGCACAGGCGATATGATCCAACACTTCGAGTGCGTTCGATAGTAGCCCATCGCATTCTATGGTGTCCACCGGCATGCCCTCGCTGTATCCGTAGCGCACCAGCAGCACCGGCATGCCCGCGCTGCGGGCGGCGAATGCGTCATTGGCCGAGTCGCCGATCATCAGTGCGCGCGGTGCCTCCACCCGCATCCGCTCGCAGGCCAGATGCAGTACAGCCGGATCGGGCTTCTTCACCGCAAGCGTGTCACCGCTCACCACGGTATCGAAGAAATGCGCGATCTCCATGCGTGCGAGCAGCGGCAGCGTGAAAGCCTCCGCCTTGTTGGTCACCACCGCCAGCGGCAGGCCTCGTGTGCGCAAGGCGCCCAGCAACTCGACGACGCCCGGGTAGATACGGGTGCGAGCACCATTGACGAGGGCGTAATGGCGGCGGAACACCGTCACTGCAGTCGCGATCTCCTCCTCGCGCGCATGACTGCCCTCCGTCATGCAGCGATGCACGAGGTTGGGAATACCCTTGCCGACGAAGCTGTGGATTTCGTCCTGACTACGGACCGGGCGACCGAGCTCAACCAGCATCCGGTTGGCGGCATCGGTGAGATCGGCGATAGTGTCGAGCAGGGTGCCATCGAGGTCGAACAGCACGGCCTGCGGGGCAAAGCGTGCGCTCATGCAGCCACCCGGGCAAGCTCGCTGCGCAAGGCACCGATGATCGAGTCGTAGCGGTGGGGGTCGCCCTCCTTGCCCGCGCCGAATACCGCGGAGCCGGCGACGAAGGTGTCGGCGCCCGCACGCGCGATGTCGGCGATGTTCTCGGTCTTCACCCCGCCGTCGATCTCGAGCAGGATGCGGCGCCCGGTACGTGCCTCGTAGGCATCGAGCCTCGCTCGCGCCGCTTGCAGCTTGACCAGGGTCTCGGGAATGAACTTCTGGCCGCCAAAACCGGGGTTGACGCTCATCAGCAGCACCACGTCGATCTTGTCCATGACGTGGTCCATCCAGGCCAGCGGCGTGGCGGGATTGAACACCAGCCCGGCCTGGCAGCCCGAGTCGCGGATCAGGCCGAGCGAGCGGTCGATGTGCTCGGAGGCCTCGGGGTGGAAGGTGATGATGCTGGCACCGGCCTTGGCGAAATCGGGAATGATGCGGTCAACCGGCTTCACCATCAGGTGCACATCGATCGGCGCGGTGGTGTGGGGACGGATCGCCTCGCACACCAGCGGGCCGATGGTGAGGTTGGGGACGTAATGGTTGTCCATCACGTCGAAGTGGATCCAGTCGGCGCCGGAGGCGATCACGTTGCGCACTTCCTCGCCGAGGCGGGCGAAGTCGGCGGACAGCAGGCTGGGGGCGATGCGGTACATGGCGGTCTCCGGAGGCAGGGGGTCAGTCCGGATTCTAACCGCAGCAGACACGCGCTTGTGGCCGCCAGCAGCCACAAACGCAGCAACTGTGCGCTCAGCGCACGCAGACCTTGCGCACCTGTTTCATGTCGGTGATGCCCGCCAACACCTTCTCCATGCCGTCCTGGCGCAGGGTGCGCATGCCCTCGTGCAGCGCCTGGCCAAGCACCTGGTCTACGCGGCCACGCTCCTGGATCAGACGCTTGATCGCTTCCGAACCCAGCATGAGCTCATGCAGGCCCACCCGCCCCTTGTAGCCGTGGTTGCAATGCTCGCACCCCACCGGGGCATAGAGCGTGAAGCGCCCCGCCTTGTCGGCGAATGCCTCCTTCCAGCGCGCAAGCACCCTTCCCCGCGCGCCTTCCGGGTCGGCCCGGAACTCGTCTACGAGGTGCATGTCCTCGCAGTACTCCTCCAGCATGCGATGCATCTCGTCCTCGTCCGGGTGATAGGCCGCCCGGCACTTCAGACACAGGCGCTTGGCGAGGCGCTGGGCGAGTACGCCGAGCAGGGCGTCGGCGAAGTTGAACGGGTCCATACCCATGTCGAGCAGGCGAACCACCGACTCGGGCGCGCTGTTCGTGTGCAGGGTCGAGAACACAAGGTGGCCGGTGAGCGAGGCCTCGATACCCACGGTAACGGTCTCGTGGTCACGCATCTCGCCCACCATGATCACGTCCGGATCGGCACGCAGGAAGGCACGCATCATGGTGGCAAAGTCGATGCCGGCCTTGCGGTTGACCTGAACCTGGCGCAAACCCTTCTGGGTGATCTCCACGGGGTCCTCGACCGTCCAGATCTTGGTGTCGGGCGTGTTGATGTAGTTGAGGATGGAGTGCAGCGTGGTGGTCTTGCCCGAGCCGGTGGGACCGCACACGAAGAAGATGCCGTAGGGCTTGGCGATCGCCCCCTTGAGCCGTTCGAGATTGAAGGGCAGCAGCCCGAGCTTGTCGATCTGGATCGGCTCGCTGCTCGCGAGCAGGCGCATGACCACATCCTCCATACCCCCTTGGGTGGGCAGGGTGGCCACGCGCAGCTCGAGATCGATGGGCGCGAACTTGCGGAAGCGGATCTTGCCGTCCTGCGGCTTGCGGCGCTCGGCGATGTCGAGATCACACATGATCTTGATGCGGGTCACGAGCGGATTGCGGTAGCTCGCCGGCACCTCGATGTAAGGTACGAGGGAGCCGTCCTTGCGGAACCGGATCAGGGTCTTCTCCCGCCCGGGGCGCGGCTCGATGTGGATGTCGGAGGCACCCTGCTTGTAGGCGTCGATGATGACCTTGTTGACCAGCTTGACCAGTTCGTTGTCCGCTGCAGCGGTGACATCGTCCTTACGCGCAACGCTTTCCTCCTCGTGCTCGTCGAGCCCGGAGAGCAGGTCGTTGACCGAGGCATCGCCCAGGTCGACGCCGAAGAACTGTTCGATGGTCTGCTCGAAATCACGCTCGGTCGTGACGCGGTAGCTGAGGCGCTTCTTCAGGAACACGTTCTGCGCGACACCCGAACTCCTCACCTGCTCGGGATCGATGCACAGGATCACCACGCCTTCGGTGGTTTCCTCATAGGGTAGCCAGAGGCTCTGCTCGACATACTCGCGCTTGATGTTGCGCAGCAGGTCCAGCGGTTTGACGTGGTTGGCCACGAAGGGCTGGTACGGCACGCCGAAGAAGCGTGCCGCCGCTTCGCCCAGCTCTGCAGTCCCCAGGCCGAACTGGTCGATCAGAACGGATTCGGTGCCGTTGCCATTCTCGCGTGCATCGCGCGTGGCATCGGCGAACTCCTCGGCCGTGATCCGCCCGTCCATGACCAAGGCGTCAAAGCGGGAGCGCAGCCTTGCGGGCTGGCTCGCATGGCGCAGAAAAGCGACGGCCAGCGTCTGCGCAAGCCCCTGCACGCCCTCCTCCGCAATCTGGGAAAAAGGCGCCCCGCTCAGCGTGTTGATCAGCTGCAACACACCAAGTAGCTTGCCGCTCTCCGGATCGCGGATCGGGGCGACGAGCATCTGGCGGGAGTGGAAGCCGGTACTGGCATCGACCTCGCGCCTGAGCTTGAGCCCAGGCGAGATCTGCTGCAGTTCGGAGTCGTCGTAGGCGTCCCGGATGTTAACGAGTTGCCCACTGAGCGCGACGAAGCCTGCGATGCTGTTCTCGGCGATCGGCAGGCGAATGCTCTGCACGCCGCTCAGCCCGGTCTTCACCCGGGTGATGATGGAGTGCCCGCTCTCGTCCACAGTGTAGATGCTGAAGCGCTCGGCCTCGAACAGGGCACAGAACTCGGGCGCAAGCTCAAGGAGGAGCTCGTCGACATTCCGGCTCGCGTGGATCCGGTTCGTGAGCGTCTGCAATCCCTTGAAAAAGGCCAGGCGGCGCGTCACGGCGCTGACGGGGGGCGCATTCTCGGTCATTCTCTCCTCGCTTGCTCTTCGTTCTGGATCAGGCAGGCGCTACCTGCCCGTCGCTGCGGCGCCCCCGCACCCGCTCGCTCAGAATTCGAGCACGTCGCCCTGGCCGAGCCGACGCAGGATCCGCCCTCCCTCGTGCAGTTCTTCCATGATGCGCAGGCTCGCGCCTGGCTTGAGGTGACTGACGTGCACCCGGGGCGCTCCTCCGATGCGGTCGAGCATGGCATGTGCGGAGCTCGGGCACAGATGCCGGGACGCGCTCGCCAGCGCTTGCTGGTCTTCGGCGAAGGCGGTCTCGAGGATGAGGTGGCGCAGTTGCGGGCAGGCATTGATCGCATCGATCAGTTCTTCACAGTACGCAGTGTCGCCAGAGAAGACCAGTTGCCCATGCCCGCTGTCAAGCCCATACGCCACCGAGGGGATGGTGTGCCGCGCAGGCAGCGCGGTAATGCACCTTCCATCGAGCTCGACGGAGTCCCCCACCTGCAGGGGGCTGAAGCGCATGAAGGGCCGCTCACGGTCGGGAATCGCGGTGAAATCCGGCCAGATCTGCCAGTTGAAGATGTGCGCCTGCAGGGCTGCGATGGACTCGCCGAGCGCATGCACCACGAGCGGCGAGGCCCTCAGCTCGCCCACCGTATCCACCAGCAGAGGCAGGGCTGCTATGTGATCGAGGTGGACATGGGTGAGGAAAACGTGATCGATGCGGCGAAGCACCTCCAGCGGCAGGTCACCCACACCCGTGCCGCAGTCGATCAGGATGTCGTCGTCAACAAGGAAGGAGGTGGTGCGCGACTGCGAGCCACCGATTCCACCACTGCACCCCAGAACCTCGAGCCTCATCTCTCCGACCACCCATCGCGCGCCCGACCTGAGGTCAGCGCAGAATCCTCATGATGCGATCGAAGTTAACACTTCGGGCTCCGGCTGCCGCGGCACAAAATCACGGCTCGTCGTGCGCTCAGGCGCGCAGGAAGAACTCCATCTTCACGCCAGCCAGCTCGATGATGTCGTGGTCGCGCAACGGGCGCGCCTGGGCATCGATTGCCTTGCCGTTGACGAGCGGAAAGCTCGCGCCTTCGACATGGGTGATGAAGAAGCCGTGCGGTCGCCGCGTGATGACCGCAACCTGGCGCCCGGGCTTCCCGAGCGTCGTCAGCGACTTGGTGAGTTCCAGTTCACGCCCTGCATTGCCGCCGCTGAGGACCTGGATCACGCCAGTGACAGCGCCCGCCGCCGGTGCAGCCTGGGTACCGGACAGCCCGACATCGGTTGCAATCTCGGCATCGACCATGGTACCGGGCATCTGGAACGGCTTGAGGGCAACCGAGTCGATCATCTCGGATGCAGCCAGTCCGGGCTTGGCGTCGTCGACGATGTACTTGATGCGGTACTTGCCCAGCTCGATCACGTCGTTGTTGCGCAGGACATTCTTCTTGACCTGCTGGCCGTTCAGATAGGTGCCGTTGGTACTGTTCTGATCTTCGAGAAAGGCATCGTTGGTGATGCAGGTGATCACCGCGTGGTGCCCGCTGATCGCCAGGTTGTCGATCTGGATGTCGTTGTCCGGCTTGCGCCCGATGGTGGTGCGCTCCTTGACGATCGGCAGCTCCTTGAGCACCAGACCGTCCATGCTGAGAACCAGTTTCGGCATGACCCTACCCGTCGAAGAGTTCCTGTTGCAGTCCCTGCGCGCACCGCAAGTCGCAGCGGAAACAACGCACGAGCGCATTCTACAGCGCGACCGCAACGCGTTAACAAAAAAGGCGCCGGACTCGCCGGCGCCTCTTGTCTGCGTCATGCAAGAACGATCAGAGCATCGCCTTGAGCAGCTTGCCCATTTCGGAGGGGTCACGCGTGACCTTGAAGCCGCACTCTTCCATGATGGCGAGCTTGGCGTCGGCGGTGTCGGCACCGCCGGAGATCAGCGCGCCAGCATGGCCCATGCGCTTGCCGGCCGGGGCGGTAACGCCGGCGATGAAGCCGACGATCGGCTTCTTCATGTTGGCCTTGCACCACATCGCGGCTTCGGCTTCGTCCGGACCGCCGATCTCGCCGATCATGATCACCGCGTCGGTGTCCGGATCGTCGTTGAACATGCGCATCACGTCGATGTGCTTGAGGCCGTTGATCGGGTCGCCACCGATACCGACCGCCGAGGACTGGCCGAGACCGATCTCGGTCAGCTGCGCCACGGCTTCATAGGTCAGCGTGCCGGAGCGCGACACGACGCCGATGCGGCCCTTGCGGTGGATGTGGCCGGGCATGATGCCGATCTTGATCTCGTCGGGCGTGATCAGGCCGGGGCAGTTGGGGCCGAGCAGCAGGGTTTCCTTGCCGCCAGCGGCAACCTTCTGCTTCATCTTGTTGCGCACCATCAGCATGTCACGGACCGGGATGCCTTCGGTGATGCAGATCGCCAGGTCGAGGTCGGCCTCGCAGGCTTCCCAGATGGCATCGGCAGCACCCGCGGGCGGCACGTAGATGACCGACACGGTGGCGCCGGTCTCGGCAGCGGCTTCCTTGACCGAGGCGTAGATGGGGATGTCGAAGATCTTCTCGCCCGCCTTCTTCGGGTTCACGCCGGCGACGAAGCAGTTCTTGCCGTTGGCGTATTCCTGGCACTTCTCGGTGTGGAACTGACCGGTCTTGCCGGTGATGCCCTGGGTGATGACCTTGGTGTCTTTGTTGATCAGGATGGACATTCGAAGCTCTCCTTACTTGACCGCAGCGACGATCTTGGTCGCGGCATCCGCCATGGTGTCGGCGGTGATGATCGGCAAACCCGACTCGGCGAGGATCTTCTTGCCGAGGTCTTCGTTGGTGCCCTTCATGCGCACCACGAGCGGGACGGAGAGGTGAACTTCCTTGGCTGCAGCGACCACGCCGGTGGCGATGGTGTCGCACCGCATGATGCCGCCGAAGATGTTGACCAGAATGCCCTTGACCTTGGGGTTCTTGAGCATGATCTTGAAGGCTTCGGTGACCTTCTCGGTGGTCGCGCCGCCGCCGACGTCGAGGAAGTTGGCCGGCTCGGCGCCGAACAGCTTGATCGTATCCATGGTAGCCATGGCCAGACCGGCGCCATTCACCAGGCAACCGATGTTGCCGTCGAGGCTGATGTAGGCAAGGTCGAATTTGGATGCTTCGAGCTCGTCAGCGTCCTCTTCGTCGAAGTCACGGAAATCGACGATTTCCGGGTGACGGTAGAGGGCGTTGGAGTCGAAGTTGAACTTGGCGTCGAGCGCCTTGATGTTGCCGTTGCCCTCGAGGATCAGCGGGTTGATTTCCGCGAGCGAGGCATCGGTTTCCATGTAGCAGGTGTAAAGGCGCTTGAGCGTGTCGACCGCCTTGGCCACGGAAGCGTCGGGCACCCCGATGCCGCGGGCCAGGTTCTCGGCCTGAGCGTCGGTCAGACCGACGAGCGGATCGACGAACTCCTTGAGGATCTTCTCGGGGGTACTGTGGGCGACTTCCTCGATGTCCATGCCGCCTTCCGAGGAGGCCATCATCGCAACCTTCTGCGTGGCACGGTCGGTCAGCGCGGCGACGTAGTATTCGTGCTTGATGTCGGCGCCTTCCTCGATCAGCAGGTTGCGCACCTTCTGGCCCTCGGGGCCGGTCTGGTGGGTCACGAGCTGCATGCCGAGGATGTCATTGGCGTGCTGGCGCACTTCGTCGAGCGAACGGGCGAGCTTTACGCCGCCGCCCTTGCCGCGGCCACCCGCGTGGATCTGGGCCTTGACCACCCAGATCTTGCCGCCGAGTTCCTCGGCCGCCTTGACCGCTCCGTCGACCGACACGCAGTGGAAGCCGCGCGGCGTAACGACGCCGTATTTTCTCAACAGTTCTTTTGCCTGATACTCATGAATCTTCATGGTTGCCCTTCGATCGAAGCCGTGACGGCACTGACCGTCACGAACAGGTTGATGGCACGACTCGGAGCACGCGCTCCGCCACGGGCGTCGTCTCCCTCGGCCGCCGCCCGTCGTATTGAATCGGGACCCCCCCGACCCGACCCGCAAGCCGGGCGCACAAATGCCCCGGTGCAAGACTCCATAATTATAACCCGCTTTGGACGGCGCACTGGTGCACTGCAATTGCGCGATACAGGCTGGACGGGAGCACAATTCCGGGCCCACCCCTCTCGCCGCCGTCATGGAGCAGCACGACCAACCAAGCGCCCGAAAGCGTCGCAAACAAGGCGTGATGCGGTGCGCACACCGTCGAAGCGAGTACAATTTCATGCACGATCATGCGACAGAGTTCCTGGAGCGGACCTTGCAGGCCTGATAAAAAAAGTCCCACTCGAACAACCCAGCGCCGGACGCGCGGACGATGAACACCAAACTCATACCGCTTTCCCTTGCCATTGCAGCCGCCCTGCTGACGCAGACGCCGGCGGTGCACGCGGCTTCGCTGGGCGAAATCCAGGGAACCTCGGCGCTGGGAGAGGCCTTCCGCGCAGAGATTGCACTCATCGGCGCCGGCACTGAAGTCGGTTGCTTCCGGGTGGCCCGCGTTCGGGCCGAAGAAGACGGGATTCCTGCCATCGGCAGCGGGCAGATCACTATTGAGGGGCGTGGCACGCAGGCCCGACTCGTGATCCGTAGCAGCGCCCGCGTACACGACCCCATCGTCCGCATCGCGGTCGAAAACATCTGCGAATCGCGCCTGCACAAGGAGTTCACCCTCCTGCTCCCTTTCACCTCGGCGGCCGATACCGCAGCTCCGCAGCCCAGGCCGCAAGCGCGTCCCCATCCTGCATCGCGCCCAGGCGCGGGAGCGCCCCCGGCCACGACGCCGAAGAAACCAGCAACCGCCCCCGCCAAACGTGAGCCTCCCGCGCGCACTGCATCCAAAGGCCGTCCCGCAGGAGGAGAATCGGCCAGCGATCGCCTCGTCGTCGACAAGGCGGAGCCCCCGGTCGGTGCGAACACACGGGGCGAACGCGCGCCCGCAGAGCCCTCGGCCGATCTGCTGACCCGCGAGCGCGAACTCGCGGCCGCCATCGACCGCAGCATCATTGCCGAGATGGAACTACTCGCGCGCATCAAGGAATTGGAAGAGATCCAGGCCCGACTGGAGGCTCGGCTGCGAGCGGCAGTCGCGAGCGCGCCGGCAGCAGCGCCTGCCATTCCGTCCATCCCTGCAGCAAGCGCGCCCGTCGCTGCAGCGCCCGCAGCGCAAGCGCCGGCTGCGACCGATACGATACAGAACGACGTTTACCTGTTCGCCGGCCTGGGGGCTGTCGCCCTGCTGCTGGCGCTGTGGCTGCGCGGCCGGCGAAACGAACCGCCCCCCGTAGCGAAACGGCCGACGGATGAGGACGCACGCGAGAACGTGCGACGTGGCGTCGCGCGTGCGGAGGATACCCTGTTCGCAAGCCCAACCACGGTTTCCACGTCCACAGTCACCCGCCCCCCCACGCCGGCGGAAGCCCGGGCCGAGGCCTTCTCCCTTGCGCCGCCGCCGGAAGTGGTCGACACCGAATCCATGGAGGAGCACAAGTCCGCGGTCGAGCTCGCCGAGATCATGATGAGTTTCGGCCGCGTGCGCGGCGCTGCGGACACGCTCGCCGAGTTCATCCGCAGCAACCCGCGCGAAGCCGTCACGCCGTGGTTGAAGCTGCTGGAGGCCTATCGCGCGGGCGGCCTGCGCGAGGAATTCGATGCCGTCGCACGCGAGCTCAACAAGACCTTCAACGTCAACACCGTCACTTGGGACAATTACGACACCCTGCGCAACATTTCGGCAAGCCTCGAAGACCTCTCGCACGTTTCCGAGAACCTGCAGCACAGTTGGGGCACCACCGTTTGCCAACGCTACCTGCAGCACCTGTTGCGCGACAACCGGGACGGCACCCGCGCAGGCTTCCCGTTCCCCGTGGTGGACGAAATCCTCACCCTGGCGGCAATCCTCGACGACCAGCTCGGACCGTACAAGTCCGTGATGGAGCAGGTCGCTCCGCCGGCCTCCACCTTGCCGCGCTAGGGGCTACACCGGGTTGTCGAGATCGACAAAGTCGGCCTGCAATCCGAATTGCCGCGCGAGATGCTCTGCCACGGCGCGGGCGCCGTAGCGTTCGGTCGCGTGGTGACCCGCAGCAAGGTAAGGCACTCCGGACTCGCGCGCGAGGTGCACCGTCTGTTCCGAGATCTCGCCTGATACATACAGATCCGCGCCGGCGAGGATCGCCTGCTCGAAATACCCCTGCGCGGCACCGGTGCACCAGGCCACCCTTCGCACCACACGCCCGGCGTCGCCCACCAGCATCGGATCGCGCCGCAGGCTCGCGCCGATCGTGACAGCAAGGTCGCCTGCCGTCATGTCCGCCCGGGCGGGACGACCGATCCAGCCCAGGCCCTGATCAGCGAAGCGACCTTCGACCTGCCAGCCCATCAGCGCCCCGAGCTGCGCGTTGTTGCCGAGTTCCGGGTGCATGTCGAGCGGCAGATGGTAAGCGAACAGGCTGATGTCGTTGGCAAGCAGGGCACGCAGGCGACGACGCCGGTAGCCGGTCACCCGTCCATCGTCGCCACGCCAGAACAGGCCGTGGTGGACGAACACCGCATCGTAGTCGCCGCCAATGGCGTGGTCGATCAAGGCCTGGCTGGCGGTGACACCACACAGCACACGTGCAACCTCGGTACGACCTTCCACTTGCAGGCCGTTTGGGCAATAATCCTTGAGCCGCGGGGTATCCAGGAGCGCGTCCAGTTGCGCCCCAAGCTCGGCAAGTTGCATTCGATCCTCTCCATTCCATGGACGGGCTTGCGCTTCCTCTGCGCCCCACCCGACACCATCAGGCCCACATTATGCGCCGCTTGTGGCTCATCTTCGCGCAGGCCGTCACCGTCAGCGTGGCCGTGCTGTTCGTGCTCAACACGCTCAAGCCGGAGTGGCTGCGCACAGCCACCCCGGCATCGGTTGTCGCGATTCTCGAAGCGCCGGACAACGGCGAAGCGCGCGCCCAGGCGACAAGCTCCTACGCCAACGCCGCGCAACGCTCGATGCCGGCGGTGGTGCACATCTTCACCACCAGCGCCGGCCGTGGCCAGCGCCACCCGCTGTTCGACGATCCGCTGTTCCGTCATTTCTTTGGCGACCGCCCACAACAGGAGCGAGGCCAGCGCGAAGCCGGCCTGGGCTCGGGCGTCATCGTCAGCCCTGAGGGCTATGTCCTCACCAACAACCACGTCATCGAAACCGCCGATGCGATCGAGGTTGCACTGAACGACGGACGCAAGTTCTCCGCCCGCCTGATCGGCCGCGACCCGGAAACCGACCTGGCCATCCTTCGCATCGAGACGGATGAACCGCTACCGGTGATCACTTTCTCCGGTACCGACAGCCTGACGGTGGGCGACGTCGTGCTCGCCATCGGCAACCCTTTCGGGGTGGGCCAGACCGTGACCATGGGCATCGTGTCTGCGCTTGGGCGCAGCCAGCTCGGCATCAACACCTTCGAGAACTACATCCAGACCGACGCCGCCATCAACCCTGGCAACTCGGGTGGCGCCCTCGTCGACAGCCGCGGCGATCTGGTAGGCATCAACACCGCGATCTACTCTCGCTCTGGCGGTTCGCTTGGCATTGGTTTCGCGATCCCGGTATCGATCGTGCGCGACGTGCTGCAGCAGATCGTCGCCAGCGGCGAGGTGGTGCGCGGCTGGGTCGGCGTGGAGATACAGGACCTGACCGCCGAACTGGCGGCCTCGTTCGGCCACCCGGACGCCAACGGCGCGCTGATCGCGGGCGTGCTGCGCGGCAGCCCCGCGGATCGCGGCGGCGTCCGCCCGGGAGACATCCTGATCGCGGTCGACGGGCGCAGCGTTCGCGACCCGAGGGCGATGCTGGACATGGTCGCCGCCCTCCCTCCCGGCAGAAAGTCCGGCTTCACGGTAAAAAGGAACGGCGAGCAACTCGAGCTCACGGTCGAAGTCGGTCGCCGGCCAACACCCGCCAGCACACGGCGCTAGGTCAGAACCGCGCGCAAAACCGAGCGCATTCCGGCGCGCGGCCCGGAGAGTTGTCAGGACTTCCCGCCCTTGCCCTCTTCGGCCTCGATACGATCGAGCTCGCGATCCATGTCTTCGATCGAGGGCGGCTCATAACCGGCAGCAGCCTCTTTCTGCGGCGAGGGTTTCGTAATCATGCGTGCGAGCACGATGCCCAACTCATAGAGCAGACACATCGGCACGGCGAGCATGAACTGCGAGACCACGTCGGGCGGGGTGACGATCGCGGCGATCACGAACGCCCCCACGATCACGTAGGGGCGCATCTCCTTGAGCTTGGCCACATCGACGATGCCAGTCTTGACCATCAGGATCACGGCCACCGGAACCTCGAAGGTGATCCCGAAGGCGATGAACATCGACATCACGAAGGACAAGTACTGCTCGATGTCCGGCGCAGGCACGATGCTCTTGGGGGCGAACTCGGCGATGAAGCTGAATACCATGCCGAACACGAAGAAGTAGCAGAACGCCATGCCGATCAGGAACAGCAGGGTGCTGCCGAGTACCAGGGGCAGCGCCATGCGCTTCTCATGTGCATAAAGCCCGGGCGCGATGAAGGCCCAAGCCTGATAGAGCACCCAGGGCAGCGCAAACACGAAGGCGACCATCATGGTTACCTTCACCGGCACGAAAAAGGGCGTGACCACCCCGGTGGCGATCATGTTGGTGCCCGCGGGCAAGGTGTCCATCATCGGCTTGGCGAGGATGTCGTAAATGTCTCCCGCCCAGGGCATCAGCACCACGAAGACGATGACAACCGCAAGCAGCGCGCGGATCAGCCGGTCTCGCAGTTCAACGAGGTGCGAGATGAAGGTTTCCTGTTGTGTGCTCATGCCTTGCCCTTGTCCGGGGTGGGAGCCGAAGCCGGGGCGGCCCCGTCAAGACCGAGCTCGAGTTGTGGCCGGTGTTCCGTACCGCTCGCAAGCAGCGCACCACCCCGGACCGGTCCGGGGTCTGCGGCCGCTTCCGCACTGCCGCCCTCGCCCTTGACCGGCGCAGTCTCGCTGGCGCGCGCGCCGTCGGGCAGGATCGAGCGCACCTCTTCCGCGGCCTGCCCCACTTCGGACTCGACGCTCGCCACACCCTGACGCACGGTGGACTCGAGCTCTTGCGCCTGCTGCTTGACCTGCTCCTGAAGCTTCTTGAGCTCTTCGAGCTGCATCTCACGCTGGATGTCGGATTTCACGTCCGTTACGTAGCGCTGCACGCGCCCGAGCAGGTGCCCCGCCGTGCGCGCGACCTTGGGCAGGCGCTCGGGCCCGACCACGATCAGCATCACGACGCCGATCACCATGAGTTCCGAAAAGCCGAAGTCGAACATGTGTGCTCGCTCGAGACACGGACCCGAGCGGGTCCGCAGGAAAACGAAGGGGCGCTCCGTTCAGGGCGCCCCTCGGATTGCGAGACGCGTCGCTCAGGACCGGTTCTGGTCTACCTTTTCGCGCGCCTCGCCCTCGATGGTCTGGTCCTCGGCAATCTTCTGCTGCGTGCCGGAGGCATTCGCATCGCCCTCCTTCATGCCTTCCTTGAAGCCCTTCACCGCCCCGCCGAGATCGGAGCCGATGTTGCGCAGCTTCTTGGTACCGAACACCAGCAGGACAATGACCAGCACGATGAGCCAGTGCCAGATGCTGAAAGAACCCATACCGCTCTCCTTAACGCTTCAACATGGGCGGCAGGGGATTCGGCCCGCCCAGAATGTGGAGGTGCAGATGATACACCTCCTGCAAACCGACTCTTCCGGTATTGACGATGGTGCGGAAGCCCTCGGTACAGCCCTGCTCGCGCGCGATGCGCCCGGCTGCAACCATCAGACGCCCCATTGCCGCCTCGTGTTCCTCGGACAGGTGCGCCATCGAGTCAACGTGCACTTTCGGCACGACCAGCACATGTACCGGCGCGACCGGATTGATGTCGTGGAAGGCGTAGACGTGCTCGTCCTCATAGACCTTCTTCGACGGAATCTCGCCGCGCACGATGCGGCAAAAGATACAGTCGCTCATGCACCCGCCCCCTGCGCGGTACGCGACTTCTTCTCATCGATACCCGACACGCCCTCGCGGCGACGGAACTCGGCGAGTACGTCGTCCACCGAAAGGCCGTGATGGGCGAGCAGCACCATGGAGTGGAACCAGAGGTCGGTGACCTCCCACACCAGGTGCAACATGTCCTTGTCCTTGGCGGCCATGATGGTCTCGGCGGCTTCCTCGGCGACCTTCTTGCAGATCGTGTCGGTGCCCTTCTGGTAAAGGCTGGAGACGTAGGAGGAATCCGGATCGGCCTTCTTGCGCGCAGCCAGGGTTTCGGCCACGCGATGCAGCACTTCGATATCGATCATTTGTAGATCTCCTGCGGGTCTTTCAAAACCGGTTCGACGGCCTGCCAGTGACCGTCATCGAAATACTTCTGGAAGAAACAACTATGGCGCCCGGTGTGGCAAGCGATGCCGCCAACCTGCTCGATCTTCAGCAACACCACGTCGTTGTCGCAGTCGATGCGGATATCGAGCACCTTCTGCACATGACCGGACTCTTCACCCTTGTGCCACAGCTTACGGCGCGAACGTGACCAGTAGATGGCTTCGCCGGTCTCGGCGGTGCGCTGCAGGGCCTCGCGGTTCATCCAGGCGAACATCAGCACATCGCCGGTGGAAGCCTCCTGCGCGATCACCGGCACCAGGCCATGCTCATCCCACTTGACCTCGTTCAACCAGCGCGTGTTCTCGCTCACAGCCGTACCTCGATCCCTCGCGCGCGCATCAGCTCCTTGGCCTCGCGTACGGTGTGCTGTCCGAAATGAAAGATGCTCGCCGCCAGCACCGCGTCTGCACGGCCTTCCGAGACGCCCTCGGCGAGGTGCTCCAGAGTACCGACACCACCGCTGGCGATCACCGGGATGCGCACCGCATCCGACACCGCCCGCGTGAGCGCGAGATCGAAGCCGCTCTTGGTGCCGTCGCGATCCATGCTGGTGAGCAGGATCTCGCCGGCGCCGAGCGACTCGACCTTACGCGCCCACTCGATGGCGTCCAGCCCGGTGTTGTTGCGCCCGCCGTGGGTGAAGACCTCCCACTTGCCGGGCGCGGTCTGCTTGGCGTCGATCGCCACCACGATGCACTGGCTGCCGACCTTGCTCGAGGCGTCATTCACCAGTTGCGGGTTGTTGACCGCCGCGGTGTTCATGCTGACCTTGTCGGCGCCGGCATTAAGCAGGCGGCGCACATCCTCGACCACACGCACGCCGCCACCGACGGTGAGCGGAATGAAGACCTGCTCGGCGACCTGCTCGACCACATGCAGGATGATGTCGCGGTCGTCCGAACTCGCGGTGATGTCGAGGAAGGTGATCTCGTCAGCGCCCTGCTCGTCGTAACGGCGGGCGATCTCGACCGGATCACCGGCGTCGCGTAGCTCGACGAAATTGACGCCCTTGACCACACGCCCGGACTTCACGTCCAGGCAGGGAATGATGCGTTTGGCGAGCATCAGCGGCACTCAGCGGAGAAGGTCATTCGGCGGCACCGCGCAGCTCGTCGGCGCGCGCCTGTGCGGCGGCGAAATCGAGCGTGCCTTCGTAGATCGCACGGCCGGTGATCGCGCCCATGATGCCTTCGTCCTCTACCGCGCACAGCGCGTCGATGTCGCGCAGGTCGGTGATGCCCCCGCTGGCGATGACGGGAATGCGCAGCGCGCGTGCCAAGCGCACAGTGGCCTCGACATTGACTCCCGAGAGCATGCCGTCGCGGCCGATGTCGGTATAGATCACCGACTCCACGCCGTAGTCCTCGAACTTCTTCGCCAGGTCAACGACGTCGTGGCCGGTGAGTTTGGACCAGCCGTCCACCGCCACCTTGCCGTCCTTGGCATCCAGGCCCACGATGATGTGGCCGGGGAAGGCAGTGCAGGCATCATGCAGAAAGCCGGGGTTCTTCACCGCGGCGGTGCCGATGATGACGTAGGTGATGCCGTTGTCGAGATAGTGCTCGATCGTGTCGAGGTCGCGGATCCCGCCGCCAAGCTGGACCGGAATGTCGTCGCCCACCTCGTCGGTGATCGCGCGGATCGCAGCGCCATTCTTGGGCTTGCCGGCGAAAGCGCCGTTGAGGTCTACCAGATGCAGGCGCCGCGCCCCGGCATCGAGCCAGTGGCGAGCCATGGCACCGGGATCTTCGGAGAACACCGTGGCGTCGTCCATCTCGCCCTGTTTCAGGCGAACACATTGACCGTCCTTGAGGTCGATGGCGGGAATGAGCAGCATACGGGGGGTCAGCAATGATGGATCGGATGAAGGGCGCTGGCCGCTCAGGGCTGCCAGCGAATGAAATTGCCCAGCAGGCGCAAGCCAGCCGCAGCACTCTTTTCGGGGTGGAACTGGGCCGCGAAGATATTAGCCCGCGCTACCGCACTGGTAAAGCGAACACCATAGTCGGTCTCCGCCGCGGCCAGGCCGGGCGCGGCAGGCACCACGTAGTAGCTATGCACGAAGTAGAAGCGCTCGCCGTCGGGAATGCCTTCCCACAGCGGATGCGGGCCGCACTGCCGGACCTCGTTCCAGCCCATGTGCGGCACCTTAAGCCGGCTACCGTCCGCCGCGAGCATCTTCGCATCAGGAAAGCGCACCACCTCACCCGGCAGTATGCCCAGCCCCGGCACATCACCCTCGGCGCTATGCTCGAACAGCATCTGCTGGCCGATGCAAATACCGAGAAAGGGCTTCTCGGCCGCCGCGGCGAGTACAGCCGGGCGCAGACCGCGCGCATCCAGTTCGCGCATGCAGTCGGGCATGGCGCCCTGACCGGGGAATACGACGCGCTCGGCCGCGGTGACGCGGGCCGGATCCGAGGTGATGAAGACATCGTGCCCGGGCGCGACGTGCTCGATCGCCTTGGCGACCGAGCGCAGGTTGCCCATGCCGTAATCGATGATGGCCACGGTGGTCATCGGCTTGACTCGCTATTGGACGAAACGGCGGCGGCACCCGGCCGCCGCGGGATGGGAAGAATCAGAGCGCGCCCTTGGTCGAGGGAATGGTGCCCGCGGCCCGCTCGTCATGCTCAGCCGCCATGCGTAGCGCACGGGCAAAGGCCTTGAACACGGTTTCGCACTGATGGTGAGCGTTCTCGCCGCGCAGGTTGTCGATATGCAGCGTGACGCCCGCGTGATTGACGAAGCCCTGGAAAAACTCGCGCGCCAGATCCACGTCGAAATTGCCGATGCGTGCGCGGGTGTAGTTCACGAAGTAGTGCAGCCCAGGGCGGCCGGAGAAATCGACCACCACGCGCGACAAGGCCTCGTCGAGCGGCACATAGGCGTGACCGTAGCGGCGCAGGCCCTTCTTGTCGCCAAGCGCCTTGGCGAATGCCTGGCCGAGCGTGATTCCCACGTCCTCGACGGTGTGATGATCGTCGATGTGCGTGTCGCCCTCGCAATGGATGTCCAGGTCGATTAGGCCGTGGCGCACGATCTGATCGAGCATGTGATCGAAGAACGGCACGCCGGTATCCAGCTTGCCCTGGCCGCAGCCGTCCAGGTCGATGCGCACGGTGATCTTCGTTTCGAGGGTGTTACGTGTGACTTCTGCTTGCCGCATGGGGGCTTCTGGCCAAAGGGTTAAGGTCGGGGCCATGATACCATCGCGCGGCAAACCCGCAGCAAAGTGCGGGCTATTGTCCACAATGGCGCCGGCTATCGCGATGCCCCGCGTGCATTTACGTGCTTGCGCGCCGATCCCGTCCCACCTCGAACCGCAGACATCCGCATGAGCCGCTTCTGGAGCGCCGTGACCCACGGCCTGACCCCCTATGTGCCGGGCGAGCAACCCAAGCTCGACAACCTGGTCAAGCTCAACACCAACGAGCACCCCTACGGGCCTTCGCCGCGGGTACTCGAGGCGATCCGTGCCGCAGCCGGTGACGGTCTGCGCCTCTATCCCGACCCCAACGCCGATGCGCTGAAGGCCGCGCTCGCACGCCACCATGGCGTGCAGCCGCAGCAGGTCTTCGTTGGCAACGGTTCGGACGAGGTACTTGCTCACGCCTTCATGGGGCTGCTCAAGCACGAGCGCCCGCTGTGGTTTCCCGACATCACCTACAGCTTCTACCCGGTGTATTGCGAGTTGTACGGCATCGACTACCGCACGATCCCGCTCGCGGACGACTACTCGATCCGGGTAGAGGACTATCTACCGAAGGGCGACGACTACGCCGGCGCGATCATCTTCCCGAACCCCAACGCCCCCACCGGCCGCCTGCTCGACCTCATGGACGTCGAGCACATCGTCGCCGCAAACCCGGAGGCGGTGGTGCTGGTGGACGAAGCCTATGTCGATTTCGGGGGCGAGAGCGCAGTCGCGCTGGTCGACCGCCACCCCAACCTGCTCGTCACCCACACCTTCTCCAAGAGCCGCTCGCTTGCCGGCCTGCGCGTGGGCTACGCGGTGGGCCATGCCGAGCTGATCGAGGGCCTGGAGCGGGTTAAGAACAGCTTCAACTCCTACCCGCTGGATCGCCTCGCGCTTGCCGGCGCCGTGGCCTCGGTCGATGACGGCGAACACTTCCGCGCCAATTGCGCACGCGTGGTCACGACGCGCGAAAACCTCACCGCCGCCATGCAGGCGCTCGGCTTCGAGGTACTGCCCTCGGCAGCCAACTTCATCTTCGCCCGCCATCCGGCACGCGACGGCGCCGAGCTCACCACCGAACTGCGCAAACGCGCGATCATCGTCCGCCACTTCAAGGCACCACGCATCGACCAGTTCATGCGCATCACGGTGGGCACGGATGAACAGTGCGCCACGCTGGTCGATGCGCTGAAGGACATTCTCAACCGCTGAAGCAGCGCCGGGGCGCGGCCGGCGGGTGAGCGCACTCCGCCAACGCTGCGCCGGCTCAACCCTTCAGCCGCATTTCCGCCGAGCGCGCGTGCGCCTGCAGGCCTTCGCCATGGGCAAGGATGGACGCCACCCTGCCCAAGTGCTGCGCGCCGGCCTGCGAGATGTTCACGATGCTGGTGCGCTTCTGGAAGTCGTAGGTGCCGAGCGGCGACGAGAAGCGTGCGCTGCGCATGGTCGGCAGCACGTGGTTGGGGCCGGCGCAGTAGTCGCCGAGCGCCTCCACCGCCCAGTGGCCGACGAAGATCGCGCCGGCGTGGCGGATATGATCGATCCAGGCCTCGGCATCGTCCATCGACAGCTCGAGGTGCTCGGGCGCGATGCGGTTGGCGATCGCGCAGGCCTGCTCCAGGCTGTCGACATGGATCAGCGCACCGCGGCTGGCGAGCGACTTGGCGATCGTGTCGCGGCGCGGCATGGTGGGCAGCAGGCGGTCGATCGCCTCGTGCACCGCGTCGATGAAGGCCACGTCAGTGCACAGCAGGATGGACTGCGCAAGCTCGTCGTGCTCGGCCTGGGCGAAGAGATCCATCGCCACCCAGTCGGCGTGACCGGAACCGTCGGAGATGATCAGCACCTCGGAAGGACCGGCGACCATGTCGATGCCTACTGTGCCGAACACCCGGCGCTTGGCCTCAGCCACATAGGCGTTGCCCGGGCCGACGATCTTGTCCACCTGCGGGATGGTCTGCGTGCCGTAAGCCAGCGCCGCCACCGCCTGCGCGCCGCCGATGGTGAACACGCGGTCGACGCCGGTGATCGCGGCGGCCGCCAGCACGAGCGGATTCTTGTCGCCGCGCGGCGTGGGCACGACCATGATCAGTTCGCCGACGCCGGCGACCTTGGCCGGGATCGCGTTCATCAGTACCGAGCTCGGATAGGATGCGCGTCCGCCCGGCACGTAGAGGCCGACGCGGTCGAGCGGCGTGACCTTCTGCCCCAGGCGGGTGCCGTCGGCCTCGGCGAATTCCCACGACTCGCCCTTCTGGCGCTCATGATAGATGCGCACACGGTCAGCGGCGATCGTCAGCGCCTCGCGCTGCGCGGATGACAAGCTATTGAGCGCCGCATGCAGCTCAGACTTCGGCAGTTCCAGCGCCGCCATCGAATCCACGTCCAGGCCATCGAAGCGACGGGTGTACCCCACCACCGCGGCGTCTCCAGTGGTGCGCACCGCGCGCAGGATCTCGGTGACGGCGGTATCGATACGCTCGTCTGCTTCGGACTCGAAGGCGAGCAACGCATCCAGCGTGGACAGAAACTCGGGTTCGCGCGCGGCAAGGCGGCGGATGGGCGTCTGGCTCATGAAGCAGTCCTTACGGTTTGATCGCGCCGGCGAAGGCGTCGAGCAGCGGCTGGATGAGTTCGCGCTTGAGCTTGAGCGAGGCCTGGTTGACGATCAGCCGCGAACTGATGGGCATGATGTCCTCGACCTCCTCGAGGTTGTTCGCACGCAGCGTACCGCCGGTGGAGACCAGGTCGACGATGGCATCGGCCAGTCCGACCAGCGGGGCGAGCTCCATCGAGCCGTAGAGTTTGATAAGGTCCGCATGCATGCCCTTGCCGGCGAAATGCGCCTTGGCGGCGTTGATGTACTTTGTGGCGATGCGGATCCTTCCGCCAGGACGGGTCGCAGCGGCGTAGTCGAAACCCTTCTGCACCGCGACGCACAACCGACACTTCGCGATGTTGAGGTCAAGCGGCTGATACAGGCCCGCTCCACCATGCTCGATCAGCACGTCCTTGCCGGCAATGCCCAGATCCGCCGCGCCATACTGGACGTAGGTGGGCGTATCGGTCGCACGCACGATCACCAAGCGCACATCGGGCCGGTTGGTGCCGATGATGAGCTTGCGCGAGGATTCGGGATTGTCGGTGGGCACGATGCCCGCGGCGGCGAGCAGCGGCAGGGTTTCTTCGAAGATGCGCCCCTTGGACAGGGCGAGCGTGATGCTGGACACGTGGAAGACCTTGATCTGACGGACGCCGCATTGTAACCCGGCGCCGCTTCTGTTAACCTTTGCGCAACTGGCTGAACCGCAGGTGGCGGTTCGGCCTTTTCTTTTGTTTCGCCGCTGCGTCGGCGCGCACTTCAGGCAGGAATCCGCACCATGAAACCGTCGATCATCGTCTCCAGCAGCGACCTCGAGCGCCTCGAGGGCCTGCTGACCCTCCCCGCCTTCCGCAGCCGCAGCGACCTGGACGGCCTGCGCGAGGAGCTCGAGCGTGCGGACGTTCGCGAACCCGAGGACATGCCGTCCGACGTCATCACCATGAACAGCCGCGCGCGCTTCGTCGAGGAAGGCACCGGACGCGAGTATGAACTGACCCTTGCCTATCCCAAGGACGCCAACGCCGAAGCACACCGGGTATCGATCTTCTCGCCTGCGGGCAGCGCCCTGCTGGGTCTGTCGGCCGGACAGTCGATCGACTGGAAGGCGGCCGACGGGAAAGAGATCCACCTGAAAGTGATCGAAGTCACCTGGCAGCCGGAAGCCCACGGACAATTCGACCTCTGAGCGACCTCTGAGCGGCCTCTGAAATCTACGCACTGCGCTGCGCGCATTCGGCACCACGCGTGACGAAGGCAGGCCCTGACGAAGCGGACAACATCGCGTCGTCAGGGCCCGCCTACTTGCGGTTCGCCCGC
The DNA here is from genome assembly GCF_051280715.1 of Thauera sp. AutoDN2. Classification (NCBI taxonomy): domain Bacteria; kingdom Pseudomonadati; phylum Pseudomonadota; class Betaproteobacteria; order Rhodocyclales; family Zoogloeaceae; genus Thauera; species Thauera sp. AutoDN2. The sequence goes on from NZ_JBNCAR010000010.1 coordinate 47,786, forward strand.
CTTCAGGCCAGTCGCCTGACCTTCGCACCAAGCGCGGCGAGCTTTTCCTCGAGGCGCTCATAGCCCCGGTCAAGGTGATAGATGCGCTCGATCACCGTTTCGCCCTCGGCCACCAGACCCGCCACCACGAGCGACGCCGAAGCGCGCAGGTCAGTCGCCATCACGGTAGCCCCCTCCAGCCTCTCCACGCCCTGAACCACAGCAGTGTTGCCGTCGATGCGAATGTCGGCCCCCAGGCGCTGGAGTTCGACCGCGTGCATGAAGCGGTTCTCGAAAATGGTTTCGCGAATCATCGCCACACCGCTGGCGACACTGTTGATCGCCATGAACTGCGCCTGCATGTCGGTCGGAAACGCTGGATAGGGCGCGGTACGCAGGCTCACCGCATGGAGCCGGGGCGGCGCAGCCAGGCGAATCGCATCGCGCTCGCACACGATCTCGCAACCCGCGTCCATCAGCTTGTCGATCACCGCATCCAGATAGCTCGAGCTGGTGCCCGTCAGGCGTATCGAACCGCCGCTGGCCGCCGCCGCGCACAGGTAGGTGCCGGTCTCGATGCGGTCAGGCATGATCCGGTGCGTCGCACCGTGCAGACGCTCGACACCGCGGATGCGGATCACGTCGGTTCCAGCACCGGAGATCTGCGCCCCCATCTCCACCAGGCATCGGGCGAGATCGACCACCTCGGGCTCGCGTGCGGCATTCTCGATCACCGTCTCGCCGTCGGCGAGGGTGGCCGCCATCATCAGATTCTCCGTTCCCGTCACCGTTACCATGTCGGTGAACAGGCGCGCGCCCTTGAGACGCGGCACGGTGGCATGGACGTAGCCATGCTCGACCCGTACCTCCGCACCCATCGCCTGCAGCCCCTTGATGTGCTGATCGACCGGACGCGCACCGATCGCGCAGCCACCGGGCAGCGACACCCTTGCCTCGCCGCAGCGCGCCACCAACGGCCCAAGCACGAGGATGGAGGCGCGCATGGTCTTGACCATCTCGTAGGGCGCCACGGGGTTGTTCAGGCCCGAGGCGTCCACCATCACGATGTCACCGCTGCGCTCGACCTTCACCCCCATCTGCCCGAGCAGGGCGAGCAGAGTGCCGATGTCCTTCAGCTGCGGCACGTTGGTGAACGTGACCGGCTCGGAGGTCAGCAGCGCCGCACACAGGATGGGCAGCGCTGCATTTTTGGCACCAGAAATGGCGACCTCGCCCGACAGGCGGGCGCCGCCTTCGATCAGCAGCTGGTCCATCGCCGCCTCACATACCCAACTCGCCACGCCCTTCCTCCCACTGCGCGGGCGTGAAGGTCTGCAGTTGCAGGGCGTGGATCTCGTTGCCCATCAGCCTGCCGAGGGTGGCGTAGACGGCCTGGTGCTGACGAACCTTCATCTTGCCCTCGAAGGTCGAGCTGACCACGATGCCGCGAAAATGCACGCCATCCTCGCCCTCGATGAACACCATCTCGCAGGGCAGACCCTGCTCGATCAGGCGCTTGATCTCGCTTGCTTCAAACATCTGTAATCCTTTACGAACGCAGCTTGTAGCCCCGCGCGAGCATCCCCAGGGTGAGCGCCGCGAGTACCACGAAACAAAGGCCCACCACGCCAAGCGAAAGCCAGGGCGAAGTGTCCGATTGACCGAAAAAGCCGTAGCGGAACCCGTCGATCATGAAGAAGAACGGGTTGAAATGCGATACATCCTGCCAGAACTGCGGCAACGAGTGGATGGAGTAAAAGACCCCCGACAGCATCGTGAGCGGCAGGATCAGGAAGTTCTGGAAGGCGGCAAGCTGGTCGAACTTGTCCGCCCAGATCCCGGCGATGACCCCGAAGGATCCGAGAATCACCCCACCCAGGACCGCGAAGCTCAGCACCCACAGCGGATTGGCCATCGGCACCTCGACGAACGCCGCTGACACCGCCAGAACGCCAGCGCCGACCATCAGGCCGCGCAGCGTGGAGGCGATCACGTAGGCAGCATAGAACTCGCGGTAGGACAAGGGCGGCAACAGCACGAAGATGATGTTACCGGTGATCTTGCTCTGGATCAGCGAGGACGAGCTGTTGGCGAAGGCGTTCTGCAGCACCGACATCATCACCAGCCCGGGCACCAGGAAGCTGGTGTAGGCGACCTCCCCATAGACCGTGACGTGGCGGTCGAGCACATGCGAGAAGATGAGCAGGAACAGGAGCGCATTGAGCACCGGCGCGGCGACAGTTTGAAAGCTGACCTTCCAGAAACGCAAGGTTTCCTTGTACAGCAAGGTGCGAAAACCTGTAAGCGGCGATTCGGCGGCCATGGGCTCGATACGCGGCGAAGCCATGAGCTCGGTCCCGGTTGAGCGGTCAGGCACGGTGCATCACCTCGACGAATACGCGCTCGAGATCCGGCTCGCCAAGTTGCATCTCGGTGAGGCCGGCCTGGGCCTCACGCAGGCGGGCCAGCAACGCCTCGACATCGGCAAAACTGTCGAAACCGAACTCGACCCAGCCACCTTCACCCGAAACACCACCGAGCACGACTGCCCGCTCCGGATGGTCGAGCCGCACGCGCAGGCTGTGGGTCGCGAAGCGGCGCAACAGGTTCTCGGTGGTATCGAGCGCCACGACCTTTCCGGCCTTGAGCATGGCGATGCGTCCGCACAAGGTTTCTGCCTCTTCCAGATAGTGGGTCGTGAGCACGATGGTATGGCCGTCCCGGTTGAGCTTGCGTATGAACTGCCAGAGCCCCTGGCGGAGTTCGACATCCACCCCCGCAGTGGGCTCGTCGAGCACGATCACCGGTGGCCGATGCACCAGCGCCTGCGCCACCAGTACGCGCCGCTTCATCCCGCCCGAGAGCATCCGCATGTTGGCATTGGCCTTGTGCGTGAGATCCAGGCTGGCGAGGATCTCGTCGATCCAGGCGTCGTTATGGCGTATGCCGAAGTATCCGGATTGAATGCGAAGCAGCTCACGCACAGAAAAGAAGGGATCGAACACCAACTCCTGCGGCACCACGCCAAGCTTGCGGCGGGCGTTGCGATAGTCGGCGACGACGTCGTGTCCCATGATGGCGAGCGTGCCGGCGTCGGCCCGAACCAGTCCGGACAGCGCCGAGATGAGCGTCGTCTTGCCTGCGCCGTTGGGGCCAAGCAGTCCGAAGAACTCCCCCTGGGAAATCTCGAGGTCAACCCCGCCCAGCGCCTGCAGCGAACCATAACGCTTGCTGACGCCCTGGATGCTGATCGCAGGCAGCGTCATTCAGCCGGTTCCAGCGGCAGCAGCGTGTCGATGTCGTAGAGCGCGGCAAGGCTCATCATGCCCGCAGGCAGGCCGCGCACGGTGAGGCGGTTGCCGGCGGCACGCGCGCAGCGCATCCAGTCGAGCAGCAGCGCCAGCGCAGCCGAATCAGCCGCCTCGACGGCCTTGAAATCGACCACGAGACTGCCTGCACGCGCCAGCCGCCGCCCCTGCTCGAGCACCTCGGGCGCCGAAGCCATGGTCAGGTCGCCCTCGGGAGCGAACACGGTGACGGGAGCAGGCACGCTCATGCGCTCGGACCGCCTGCTTCATGCTGCAGCCCGTGCTGATCGGCAAGGCTGCGGTTGCGCTCCTCCAGCGACCGGATCAGTCCATCGATGCCACCCCGGCTGATCTCCTGACCGAAGCTGCTGCGATAATTGGTCACCAGGCTCACGCCCGCGACGATGACGTCGAACACCTTCCAGCCCTGCTCGCTCTTCTCGAGCATGTAGTCGATGCCAACCGGCTGCGCGCCGGCCTGAATGACTTCAGTACGGACCTGCACGCGTGTATCCGCCGATCCGAAACGCGAGGGGCGAAACTCGATGCGCTGATCTCGGTACTGGGTCAGCGCATTGGAGTAGGTGCGCACCAGCAGGGTACGGAAGGCATCGACGAGCCTTGTCTGCTGCTCGGGCGAAGCCTGACGCCAGTCACGGCCGACGGCCAGCATCGTCATGCGGCGAAAGTCGAAATGCGGCAGGACCTTGGCGTCGACGAGCTCGATGACACGCTTGGTGTCACCCGACTGAATGGCCTTGTCGGCACGCACGATCTCGAGCACCTCGTTGGTGACATCGCGGACCAGCACGTCCGGCGCCCTGGCGTCCGTGCTTGCGGAAGCGGGCAGGGTGCCGACCAGGGTCAGGCAGAGCAGGGGCAGGAACAGGAGATTGAGGATTCTTTTCATGGTCTTGGTTCAGTTTCAGCGGTTTGACGATGCACGCCCGGCGCTGGGTGCCCATTGCCCGGCATCGACGAGTTCGAGACGCTCCACCGCAGCGCTCGCGACAGCATCCACCCCTGCCCCCGGCGGTACGGCGGACTGTTCGTCGAAATCTTCGTACACGCGCTCCTGCTGGCCGTCGCTGATCTTGTAACGACGTTGTTCAAGATAGAAGTCGCGCACGAAAGCGTAGCGGTCGAGTGCGGCCTCTTCCAGGGTGCGATCGGCCCCCAGCAACACCGAGCGGGTATGCACGACACGCGTTGCGGTGACGGTGTTACGCGTGGGCACATGGTCGATACCGAAGGGCGTGTTGCCCATCATGTCTGCGGGCAGCGCCACCGCGTCGCGCACCGTGCGCGGACCGAAGAAGGGCAGGACGATGTAGGCGCCTTCACCCACGCCCCAGCGGCCAAGCGTCTGGCCGAGATCCTCGTCGTGCTTGGCCAGCCCGGCTTCGCTCGCGATGTCGAGCAGACCGAGCAGCCCCCACGTGGAGTTGAGCGCGAAGCGCATCAGGTCGCTCATGCCCTCGGCGACCTTGCCCTGGAGCAAGTTGTTGAGCGCGATCCACGGGTCGGCGAGGTTGCTGAAGACATTGCCCACTCCGGTGCGTGCCGGCTGTGGCAGGACCGCCTCATACACCTGGGCGACGGGCTTCACGACGGCCTTGTCCAGCTGCTCGTTGAAGCTGAACATCGCGCGGTTGTAGCCCTCGAGCGGGTCGTTCGGGTTGCCGGTGCTGGCACAGCCCGCCGCCAGCGTTGCCGAAAGCACGGCCACGACGAGCCCCTTGCGGGAGGAGCGGAAAACGTTTCGCATTGTTGTTTTCTCCGGAAATCCAGGGCGCCACTTACTGCGCCGGCGCATCCGCGGCACGGTCGAACATGAACTGCCCGATGAGCTTCTCGAGCACCACGGCAGACTGCGTGATCAACACGCGGTCGCCGCCCTGCAGCATCTCGATGTCGGCGCCGGCCTCCAGTCCCACGTACTGCTCTCCGAGCAGGCCCGAGGTCAGGATGGAGGCCGTCGTGTCGGCAGGAAACGCGTAGCGCCTGTCGATCTCGAGTTCGACCACCGCGCGGTAGATCTCCGCATCGAAGCGGATGCTGGCAACACGACCGACGAGCACCCCCGAGCTCTTGACCGGCGCGCGCACCTTCAGCCCTCCGATGTTGTCGAAGGGCGCTTCCACACGGTACGTCTCGCTGCCGTTCAGCCCAGAGAAATTGCCGACCTTCATCGCCAGAAACACGAGCGCGGCGAAACCGATCGCAACAAAAATGCCGACCCACAGGTCGAGCGCGGTACGACTCATCATCAACCCCGGAACATGAAAGAGGTAAGCACGAAATCCAGCGCCAGGATGGCCAGCGCGGACGTGACGACAGTGCGGGTGATCGCGCGCGACACGCCTTCGGCAGTCGGATGGCAATCGTAGCCTTCGAACACCGCGATCAGCGACACCACCGTACCGAAGACCGCAGACTTGATCACACCGTTCATCACGTCGTACTCGAATTCTACGGCCGCCTGCATCTGCGACCAGAACGCGCCGTCGTCGACGCCGATGACCACCACCGTGATCAACCAGCCACCGAAGATACCCATGGCGGAGAATAGCGCCGCCAGCAGCGGCATCGACAGCACGCCCCCCCAGAAGCGCGGCGCGACCACGCGCGCGATCGGATTCACCGCCATCATGTCCATCGCCTTCAGCTGCTCGGTGGTCTTCATCAGTCCGATTTCGGCGGTGATGGCCGAACCCGCACGACTGGCGAAGAGCAGCGCGGCGATCACCGGCCCGAGCTCGCGCAGCAGCGACAGCGCCACCATCACCCCGACCGCATCGGCCGAACCATAGCGCTGCAGGATGTCGTAGCCCTGCAGACCGAGCACCAGGCCGACAAACAGGCCGGACACCACGATGATCAGCAGGGACAGCACGCCGCTGAAGTAGAGCTCACGGATGGTGAGATGGATGCGGCGCAACGACTGCCCGGAGTGCATCAGCACGGCAATCAGGAAGCGGGTAGCAAAGCCCAGCCGCCAGACGCCGTCGATGGTCAGCGCGCCGATGCGCCGCAGTGCGGCTGTAATGGCGTTCATGCGCCCTCCCCGCCGAGCAGGCTGTCGATCGGCTCCGCCGGATAATGGAAGGGCACCGGTCCGTCTGCCTCGGCATTGACGAACTGATGCACGAAGGGATCGGTGGAGGCGCGGATCTCGTCCGGCGTCCCCTTGGCTACGATACGTCCATCCGAGACGAAATAGATGTAGTCGACGATCTCGAGGGACTCGTGCACGTCATGCGTGACCATCACCGAGCTCGCGCCGAGCGCGTCGTTGAGCTTGCGGATGAGCTGGCCGATGATGCCGAGCGAGATCGGATCGAGGCCGGCGAAAGGCTCGTCGTACAGGATCAGCATGGGGTCGAGCGCCACTGCGCGCGCCAGCGCCACGCGCCGTGCCATGCCGCCCGAGAGCTCGCTCGGCTGCAGTCGCGCCGCGCCGCGCAGACCAACCGCCTGCAGCTTCATCAGCACCAGATCCTCGACCATGTCTGCCGGCAGGCTCGTATGTTCTCGCAGCGGAAAGGCGACGTTGTCGAACACGCTCATGTCGGTGAACAGCGCACCGAACTGAAACAGCATGCCCATGCGCCGGCGCAGCGCATAGAGCGCACTGCCCGACAGGTGCGCCACATTGCGCTCTTCGACCTCGACCGCACCTGCAGTAGCGCGCAACTGACCGCCGATGAGTCGCAGCAAGGTGGTCTTGCCGCAACCACTGCCACCCATGATCGCGACGACCTGACCGCGGTGCACGCTCAGATCGATGCCGCGCAGGACCTCGCGCGCGCCATAGGCGAAGCGCACGTCGCGCAAAGTGACCAGCGGGGAAGATTGTCCGGTAGGTGCCGACACGGTAGGAGAGAGGCAGAAAAATCGGTAAGTATATCAGAGCGATGCATCACAGGCCGGCAGTTGCTGCAACGCAACAGCACGCAGACGTCACATCTGCGCCTCGCAGCCGACGCAAGATTGTGCCAGAAGCCTGTTCACATTCACTCATAATGTCATTAGCATTCATTCATGCCGAATGAGAATGCTCGCCGAAGCCTGAGCCTCGCCCTCCTGACCGCCCTGGCGCTCGCAACGGGCTGTGCGCCCCTCCAGCCAGCCCGCGATCCGATTGGCCATCTCTCCGCAGCAGACACGCGTGCGCCCGCGCCGCCGCCCCCGGAGCCCACCAGTCCACCACACGCAGCGGAAGCACGCCCGGGCGCACCCCCGCTGCACGCTGCACCTGCCCTGCCAACCCCTGCAACATCCGCCTCATGGAAAGCAGACAGGCTCACCTATTCCCTGGACGTGCAGGATATGCCGGTGACGCAGTTGCTCCTCGCCCTCGCACGCGACACTGCACTCGACCTCGACCTGCACCCCGGCATCGAAGGCAGCGTCACCCTGCAAGCACGCAATCGGCCGCTGGACGAACTGCTGGCGCGCATCGCAACGCAGGCAGACATCCGCTACCGACTCGACGGCCGTCACCTCATCGTCCGCCCCGACCTGCCGGTGCTGCGCAGCTACACCGTGGACTACGTAAACATGAGCCGCGACATGCGCGGGACGGTCGCCACCAGCACCCAGATCGCCACCAGCAGCGGCAGCCAGAGCCACGGCACGGAACACGGCAACACCTCGGTCACACAGATCGAGACTCGCGCGGCGAACGACTTCTGGGGCGCACTCGAGGGCAGCCTCGCCCTGCTCCTGGGCGGTCCGGCTCACGCCTGTGGAAGTACAGCCGAACCCTGCCGCCATCCTGACCTCACGGTCAACCGCGAGGCCGGCCTCCTCATGATCCGTGCCACCGCGCGCCAGCACGAGCAACTCCATGCCTTCCTGACGGGCATCCAGGACGCCGCGCGCCGCCAGGTCATGGTCGAGGCCACCATTGTGGAGGTCACCCTCGCGGACGGTTATCGCCAGGGCATCGACTGGACCCGCATCGGCATCCCGGGATGGAGCGTACGACCGCGCGGCAGCGGCGACGCACTGCCGGGCCAGCCCACGGTGAGCTATCTTTCCGCGCGCAGCGACGTGCGCCTCGAACTGCTGGAAACCTTCGGCACCGTGAAGGTGCTCTCCAGCCCACGCCTGTCGGTGCTCAACAACCAGACCGCCATGCTCAAGGTCGTCGAAGAGGTCGTGTACTTCCTCGTAGACAGCACCACCACCGAGTACGACGACCGCAAGCAGGCACGTATCACCGCCACCACCACGCCGCAATCGGTTTCGGTAGGGATGGTGATGTCGGTCACGCCGCAGATCAGCGCCGGGGGCGAGATCACGCTCAACGTGCGCCCGACCATCTCCGGCATTTCCGGCTTCAAGGACGACCCCAACCCGTCGCTCGGCAACATCCCCAACCGCGTCCCGCAGATCCGCACCCGCGAGATCGAATCCATCCTGCGCCTCCGCAGCGGCGAGATCGCGGTGCTCGGCGGCCTGATGGAAGACCGCATCGATCACGACACCGGTCGCATACCGCTGCTCGGCGACCTGCCGCTGATCGGCGAGATCTTCACTCGGCGCGACAACAACGTGCGCCGAACCGAACTGCTGATCTTCCTGCGCCCGGTCCTGATCGACGACCCCGGGCTCGAGGGCGGCTACGCGCCCTGGGCTACGCAGCTACCCGACGCAGGCTTCCTCACCAACATCGCTCCGCCAGGGGAGCGCAACTTTCCGCACATGCCGCTGCGACCACTGCTCGCGCCGGCTAGCGCAAGCGCCACCGAAAGCCCTCTGACCCCGCCATGAACACGCCGCCCCCGCTAGGCCAGAGACTGCTCCGCGCCGGATTGATCGGCTCCGACCAGCTACGTATCGCCCTGCACGAACAGTCCGCGCTTCAGCGCCCGCTCGGGCAGGTTCTCGTGGAGCTTGGCTTCGTGAGCGAGCGTGCGCTGCGCGAATCCATTGCGAACAGCAACGGCATGCGTGAGGTCGACCTGGACACCACGCTGCCCGACCCGGCCGCCATCCGTCGCATCCCGGACACGCTGGCACGCCGTCACCGCCTGCTTCCCTTGCGCTACGACCCAACCGGCCCTGCGCTAACGGTCGCCATGGCCGAAGCGCACGACATCGTGGCGCTCGATCGCCTGCGGACGGAACTCGGCCCCGACGCACACATCGAGGTCCGCCTCGCGGGGGATGCCGAGCTCGGGCGCGCAATCGCCCAGCACTATGGTGCAAGCACCTCGATCGAAGACCTGGTGCAGGCGCTGGAGCGCCGACACGCCCGCGCCGAAGCCCCCGGCCACGACCCGCAGCTGGTCGTGCGACTGGTCGACGCCCTGCTCGCCGAAGCGGTGTCGCGCGGCGCCTCCGACCTGCATTTCGAGCCGGAGGCAGGCTTCCTGCGCATCCGTCACCGCATCGACGGCATCCTGCACCAGACGCGCGCCCTGCACCGCGTGTGCTGGCCCGAGCTCGCGGTGCGGCTCAAGGTGCTCGCCGGCATGGACATCGCCGAATCGCGCGCCCCGCAGGACGGCCGCATCAGCCTTGCGATCGGCGGACGACCGATCGACTTCCGTGCCGCCACGCAGCCCACCCTGCATGGCGAAAATCTGGTCCTGCGCATCCTCGATCGCGACAAGGGCATCGTGCCACTCGCAGCACTGGCGCTCGGGGACGGCCAAGCGCGCGCACTACAGCGCATCCTCGCGCGCCCCGAGGGGCTGATCCTCGTCGTCGGCCCCACGGGCAGCGGCAAGACCACCACGCTGTACTCGATGCTCCAGCATCTTAGCTCCGAAGCGGTCAACATCATGACCCTCGAGGACCCGGTCGAATATCCGCTGTCGATGATCCGCCAGACGCAGGTAGGCGAAGCCTCGCGCCTCGGTTTCGCCGATGGCGTTCGTGCCCTCCTTCGCCAGGACCCGGACATCCTCCTGGTGGGGGAAATCCGCGACGCGGACACCGCGACCATGGCGCTGCGCGCCGCCCTCACCGGCCACCGGGTGTTCGCCACACTCCACGCAAACTCCGTGCTCGGAGCGATCCCGCGCCTGCTCGAGCTCGGCCTGAACACGGAACTGCTCGCCGAGAATCTCGCCGGCATCGTCTCGCAGCGACTGGTGCGCAGACTGTGTCCGGCCTGCAAGGCGTCCGGACCCGCAGATCCGGCACCCTGGCAAGGCACCCTTGCGCCCCTTCCTCCTGGCACGGTGGTGCACCGGGCCCAAGGCTGCCCCGCCTGCGATTTCCGCGGCTATCGCGGCCGCTTCGCGATCATGGAGATCCTGCCTTTCGACACCGAGCTCCATGACATGCTCGCGCGCAGCAGCGGAATCATCGAGTTGCACCGAGCGGTGCGCCGCATGGGCCTACCGACGCTCGCTGATGATGGCCTGCGCCGCGTCATCGACGGAAGCACCAGCCTGGAAGAGCTCGGTCGTGTCGTGAACCTCGAGAACCTGCGCAGTCGCGCCGTCGAGCACACCGCATGAGCATGTTCCGCTACCGCGCCCTCGATGCGGACGGCCGCCGCAAACGCGGCACCCTGGAGGCCTCCGGCATCGACGAGCTCGAGCGTGCGCTGCACGCGCAGGCGTTGCTCCTCATCAGCGCGCGCGAAACCCGGCCGCACTGGTTCCCCGCGCGACGCATCCCGCGCCGCGAGTTGATCCCCTTCCTCTTCCAACTCGAGCACCTGCTCGGCGCGGGCATTCCGCCGCACGAGAGCCTCGCCACCCTGCAGGAGAGCAGCACGGGCACGCGCCTACGCGAAACAGCCTCCGCGCTGCTCGCCGCCGTGGAGCGGGGACGGCCGCTTTCGGATGCTGCGGCGTCTCGCCCCGAGGCCTTCTCGCCGGTCGCGACCAGCCTGCTGCGTGCCGGCGAGGAAGCCGGCCGGCTGCCGATGGCGATTCACGACATCGGCAGCGTGCTTGCACAGGAGGAAGCGATCACCGCGCACGCCCGCCGTATCGCGATCTACCCCGCCATCGTCGCCAGCATCCTGCTGGTCGCGGCGGTGGTCGCACTCACCCACGTCGTGCCCGAGCTCGAAAAGCTGCTGCGCAGCACCGGACAGGCACTCCCCCTGCCGACGCGCATGCTTCTCGGCCTGTCGCAGGCGGTGCGTGACTGGGGACTGGCACTCGCGCTGGGTTCGGCACTGCTCGTTGCTGCAGCCGTCGCTGCGCTGGCCCGCTCCGAGGCCCTGCGCACCCGGATGCACGCCCTGCAGCTACGCCTGCCGCTGCTCGGTCCGATCCTGCACAAGCTCGCCCTCGCACGCTTCGCCTCGCTGTTCGGCGCCCTCTACAGCGCCGGAATCAGCATCGTCGAAGCACTGCGCACAAGCGAGGCAGCCTGCGCAAACCTCTCTCTTCGAGCCAGCCTGCGCTCCGCGCGGCAAGGTATCGAGCAAGGGCAACCCATCTCCAGCGCCTTCGAAACGGCAGGTGACTTTCCCCCGCTCGTGGTGCGCATGCTCCGCCTAGGCGAACAAACGGGGGCAATCGACCAGACCCTGGACAGGATCGCCACGCTCTACAGCCACGAGGCCGGCGATGCGATTGCCCGCCTGCAGGCGGCCATCGAGCCTGCGCTCACGGTACTGATGGGTGGTCTGCTGCTGTGGATCGCAAGCGCAGTGCTCGACCCGATTCATGCACTCATCACCCGTCTCCCGCTCTGACCCCATGCTCCGCAAACCGCTCCTGCTCCTGATCGACCCGCACGGACTGGAAGTGTGGCAGCACACCGACGGCCTGCTGCAAGCGCGCGCCGGCTTCGACGCCCACGGGCACGAGGCCTTCTCGAACTGGCTCGCAGGGCTGCAGCCGCGGCCTTCCTGCCGCGTGCTGGTCAACCTGCCGGACGAAGACTATGAATACGAGGATCTGCCGCGCACCCGTGGTCGTGACCGCCGCGCCCTGATCGCGCGCCGCTGCGCCGCATGGTTTCCGCACACGCCTTTCGTCCATGCCTGGGCCGCCGGCCCCGCGCCAAACCTGCGCAGCGGTGCGGAACGCTTCGTTTTCGCCGGTCTCGAGCGCCCCGCACCGCTCCAGGCGTGGCTTGCGGTGCTGCAGCGCAGCCAGGTCCGGGTCAGCCACCTGATCCCGGCTGCCAGTCTCGTTCCAACGCTACCCTCCCTCCATCCCCATCGCAGCAACAAGCCCGATACCGGCACGGCCCCCGACGCCAGTGCGGCCCTGGTCGCAGGCTTCACTCGTAGCGGGCTGCGTCTGAGTCTGGTACGTGGCCAGAAGCTGCTCTTCTCTCGGCTGATCCCCCACTGCACCATGCAGTTCACACCCGGGAGTCCGTCATGGGAGGAAGAGATCGAGCGCACCTGTGCCTACCTCCAGGCGCAACCGCTGCTGGCGGCCGACACGCCCCTGCGCGTGCATCTTCTCGCCGCGCCGGCCACACTCGCACGGCAGGCCGCGCCCGAAGGGCACTCGGGTACCACGGCACCGCGCTGGGTCTTAGCCCCCGCGCCACCCGGTCGTCAAGTCGCCGTGGTGCCCCGTCAACCCTCGCCGCCGCACGCCGACGGCGGCCGCACAGCACTGGAGGACTTCGACACGCTGCTTCTCACCGCGCTCATCCGGGTGCGAGCCGCGGAGGGCTGGCCAGCCCGCAGCACCGGCGGAGCGACGGCCCCGCTCAGGCTCTCACGTACCCGGCTGGCCGTCGGCGGGCTTTTTGCCGCCGCAAGCATCGGGGGCGGAGCCTGGTTCGCGCACGGAACCGCCGCACCGCCTCCCGTGATTGAACCTGCCTCCCTGGTCACCCTCCCGCCCGACCTCCCCGCCCACGGAGACGAAGCCGCCATTTCCGAGCCTGCCGTACATCCCGAAGCGCCACCGGAGCCCAAGGAAGCGATCGAGTCGCCACCAACGACCGCCCCTCCACAGCGGACCCCACGAACGATCGAGGGCATCATCCATCATCACGGCGGGCGCACCCGGATCTGGGCGGATGACCGCCTGCTCGAAGCCGACAGCGCCGGGCTGCGCACCCTCAGTCCGACCATGCTGTCACCGCTCGAGCAACCACGAATCCGGCTGCGCGTGGGCGACACGTGGCCACTCCCGCCGCCACCGCCCGAAGATCGTCCCGGGGAGCCCCCTCTCCACGAGGGTGGAGCCCAATGAAACCGCGACGTCAGGGAGGCCAGGTCCTCCTCGCCCTCCTGCTTCTCGGGCTGGTGCTGGGCGCCGGCAGCCTGCTCGCGAGCGGTGCCCTGCGCGCACGCGCCGAGGCACAGGCGCATGCCCGATCCATCGCCGCGCTCGCCGAAGCGCGCAGCGCCCTGATCGGCTACGCGATCAGCTATGCCGAGCGCCACCCCGACGCAGGGTATGGATTCCTGCCCTGTCCGGACAGGGACAACGACGGCTCCACCGACCTCGGCGCCTGTGGCGCGCGAGGCCACTTCACCCTCGGACGCCTGCCCTGGCGCACACTCGGCCTGCCCGAGCTCCGCGACGGATGGGGCGAATGCCTGTGGTACGCGGTCGCGGGCAGCATCAAGCACAACCCCAAGCCGCTCAGTCTGAATTGGGACAGCCCCGGGCAGTTCGAACCACTGGGCCCAAACCGGGAGCCCCTGCGCCTGCAGACCACCGACGGGCGTGCAGTCGCCGTGCTCTTCGCCCCCGGTCCGGCGCACCCAGGACAGGCTCGCGCCGGACGCCGCCCAGGCACGTGCAGCGGCACCGACGGCTCCGATCTGCCCCAGTACCTGGACCACCCGTACCCACTTGGCGGCACAATGCCATTCACGGTCATACAGGGGGGAGAACCCGCAGACGCGGCGGGCGACACGAACGACCTCCTGGCGTGGATCGGTGTCGACGAGATCTTCGCAGCCTGGCGGCGGCGCAACGATCACACGGCCTACCTCGACAGCCTCCTCGCCCGTGCTGCCGGCGCGCTGACCGCACGGCTCGCTGACGCTGACCGGGACGCCTGGCTCGATGCGCACGCAACACGCATCGGCATGCTCCACGCCGCACCGCTGCCCCCCGCCGCCGCACTGGGGCTTCCCGCTCCCGAACGCGGCGAGATCGATCAATGGCGCGACCAGATGCACTTCGCCGCCTGCCCGGCGGGCGGCACCTGCATCACCGTCACACGCACTCACGGTACCGAACCCTGCAGCGCTGTCCTCGGATTCGCGGGCGAGCGCGTGCCCAGCGGACCCGCCGCCCAGCGGCGCAGCACCGCAACGCAACGGGCCGATCCTGCGCAGTACTTCGAGGGCGTCAACGCACCCGGCTTCGCGCAGGGCATTCCCGCATTCGAGGGCGTGGCGACCGTCCCCCACCGCCGCGACAATCACCCCGGCACAGACGACGTCATCCTGTGCCTGCCATGAATCTCCGCATGCCTGGCCTGCGGGCATCCCCCGGCCCAATGCAAGAGCTTCGTGCGCCCGGCGTCACCAGGACCCGCGCGCGCGGCTTCACCCTGGTCGAAGTGGCCATGGTACTGGTGATCCTCACCCTGCTCGGCGGTAGCCTGCTCATGCCCCTGAGGATCCGCATCGAAGCGCGCGACCGCACGACCACGCTGACGCAGTTGCGCGAGATCGATCATGCGCTGACCGGCTTCGCGATCATTCATGGCCGTCTGCCCTGCCCCAGCACCGAAGCCGACCCGGCGAGCCCGCAATACGGCATCGAGGATCCCCCCCCATGCCGTCACGGCATCGCCGGGCGGCTGCCGTGGCGCTCGCTGGCACTTTCGGCGACGGACGCCTGGGGCCGCCCCCGCACGCATGTAGGCGATAGCTGGGCAGGGTACTGGCACTATCGCGTCGACCCAGCATTCGCGAGCGGCCCCATCCGCGCCGACACGGTTCCTGCGGCAAACCTGCAGGTCCATGCCCACGACGGCAGCCGCATCACCACACTCGATTCGCAGGCGATCGCCCTGGTGCACTCGACCGGGCCGAACCGGCGCGCCGACGGGCGCAATGCGAGCTTCTCGCCTGGTGCCCCGTCCTATCAGGCCGGTGAACCGACCCCCGACTTCGACGACCAGCTGGTGTGGATCGGTCGCCCGCTGCTGATCGCACGCCTCGCCCAAGCCGGTCGTCTTTGAGCCGCCGCCCCATGACCCACTCGCAGAGGAGACACCCATCATGCGCACCCAACATGGCTTCACCCTGGTCGAACTTTCCATCGTGCTCCTCGTCATCGGCCTGCTGCTGGGTGGCGTACTGAAAGGACAGGCCTTGATCGACAGCGCGCGGGTGAAGAATCTCGCCCAGGATCTGCGCACCGTCCCCGCGCTGGCCCATGCCTACCAGGACGCATACCGCGCCCTGCCGGGAGACGACCCCGGCGCCGTGCTCCACCTGTGCGGCAGCACACCGGCGTGCACCCGCGCCGGCAATGGCAACGGCTCCGTGGATGGGGACTGGGACGCAAGCACCGATCTGGAATCCGTGCGCTTCTGGCAGCACCTGCGCCTGGCCGGAATCACCACCGGCAGCACCGATCTCTCATCCCCGGGGTATCTGCCGCGCAACGCACTCGGCGGGCGCCTGGGCGTGCAGCGCGGCGGCATACTCGGACTGCCCGGCACCCTAGCAGTGTGCTCCGGCGCAATTCCCGGCTCCATGGCACGCGCACTCGACATTGCACTCGACGACGGCGAGCCCAGCACGGGATCGCTTCGCACCGGGACGCAGGGTACGAGCGGGATCATCCCGGTCTCCAGCGCGAACCCCCTCGTCGATGCAAGCCTGTACACCGTGTGCGCAAGCCTCTGAGCCCTGCTCTCCATCCCTGGGGAGCGGGTGCAAGACAGGGGCGCCGAGCAGCCCGGCAGACAAGGCCCGATGCTTGCCATACCGGGCTGCCGTTCTCTCGCCGTTGCCGTCTCTGTTGGCGTCTGGGGGCAGCAACGGGGGTTTGGTATACAATCTTGCCGATCCTCACCGTGCCTGCCGCCGGGGCTCCGCGTCCGGCAGCGCATTTGACCACGCTTTGCAGCGAACCTGATCGCATCCACTCCATGGACCCAATTCCCGCTTCCAGCGAAAGTCGCGCGGTCGCAATGGCACGCCGCGTGCTGCGCATCGAGGCCGAGGCCGTGGCCGCCCTCGCCGAACGCATCGGCGTCGAATTCGAACGCGCGGTGGACATCATCCTCAAGCGCCACGGGCGCGTGATCGTCACCGGCATCGGCAAATCAGGCCACATCGCACGCAAAATCGCGGCCACGCTCGCCAGCACCGGCACGCCGGCCTACTTCGTGCACGCGGCCGAAGCGGCGCACGGCGATCTCGGCATGATCACCGCACAGGATGTCGTCATTGCGCTGTCGAACTCGGGGTCTAGCGAGGAAGTGCTCACCATCGTGCCGCTGGTCAAGCGCCAGGGCGCGCGCCTGATCGCGATGACCGGAAAGGCCGATTCGCCGCTCGCGCGCGAGGCCGACGCGCACCTCGAGGCCGCCGTGGCGGAAGAGGCCTGCCCGCTCAACCTCGCTCCTACCGCGAGCACCACCGCTGCGCTGGCGCTAGGCGACGCGCTGGCCGTGGCGCTGCTCGATGCACGTGGCTTCGCAGCTGAGGATTTTGCACGGTCGCACCCGGGCGGAGCACTCGGGCGACGTCTGCTCACCCACGTCTCAGACGTGATGCGCCCGGCCAGCGCGGTGCCACAGGTCGGTGCCGATGTGCCACTCGCTCAGGCCCTGCTGGCAATGACCGCGGGCGGCATGGGGATGACTGCAATCGTCGGCCCCCAGGGGCGTCCCGAAGGCATCTTCACCGACGGCGATCTGCGCCGCGCACTGGAGAAGGGCATCGACGTACGCAGCGCGAACCTTGCGGACGTGATGACACGCAATCCACGCAGCATCGGCCCTGCCGCGCTTGCAGTCGAAGCCGCCGAACTCATGGAACGCCACCGCATCAGCCAGCTGCTGGTGCTCGACCCGCACGGAGGGCTCGCAGGCGCGCTTACGACACACGACCTGATGCAGGCCAAGGTCATCTGAATCATGCTCGTCGACGCCTGGCGCCTTTATCCCGTCATTGCACTCGCGGCGCTTGCGGGCGGCTCGATCTGGCTCGAGCGCGCCACCCGTACGGACGAACCTGTCGTCTGGGCCGAGCAGACCGGTCCAGACTTCGCTGCCGAATTCACCCGCGTGACCAGCTTCGGCGACGACGGCCGGCAGCGCTACGAACTCGTCGCCGATCGGCTCGAACACTTCCCTGCCGACGACACCACCCGCCTCCACCTGCCACGCCTGCATATGCTGGGCGAGGACAGCGAAACTTTCGTCACCGCCAACAGCGCAAACGTTTCGCCCGGCGGGGATCAGGTCGACCTCACGGGCGAGGTGCGCGTACGTCGTCCAGCCACCAACGACGCTCCGCCGCTCACGCTAGAATCCGAAACCCTCACCGTGTGGCCCGACGCGCACCGCGCCCTGACGCACTCACCCGTGCTGCTAACGCGCGGCGACGGGCGAACCACCGCACAAGGCATGCACGCCGACGACCTGTTCGGCACGCTCGAACTCATCGGCGAGGTCAGGACTCATTTGCCGCGCCGCCGCCAAGGATCGCCATCATGAAGCACTGGATCATCACTGCTGCCTGCGCACTGTTCGCAGGTCTTGCGCCCCCCGTCTTCGCCGAAAAGGCCGACCGCGAGCAGCCGGTCAACATCGAGGCGGACAACCTGACGGTAGATGACCGCAACAAGGTCCATGTCTTCGAAGGAAACGTCATCCTTACCCAGGGTTCGCTCGAGATCCGGGGCGACCGGCTGGTCGTCACCCAGGATGCGGCCGGCTTCCAGAATGGCGTGGCGACCGCCAGCAAGGGGCTCGCCACCTTCCGCCAGCGCCGGGAGGGCACGAGCGACTACGTGGAAGGCGAGGCCGAGCGCATCGAATACGACAGCCGCAGCGAGAAGGCGAAGCTGTTCAACCGCGCCAAGGTCACCAGCGGCGGCGACCAGGTCACCGGCCACTACATCGAATACGACGCCATCACCGAGAACTATCTCGCCACCAATGCCCCCGGCAGCAAGCCCGGCACCGCACCAGCCCGCGTGCGTGCCGTGATCCAGCCGAAATCCGACGGCGCGCAGTGAGCGCTGCCACCCCTGTTGAACGTAAGGAGACCCCATGAGCTTCGAGATGATCATTGCCGAGAAGCGCGGCCGCGTTGGCCTCATCACACTCAACCGCCCGAAGGCGCTGAACGCCCTCAACGACCAGGTGGTCGACGAGATCGGCGCCGCGCTGGATGACTTCGAAGCGGACGAGAACATCGGCGCGATCGTCATCACCGGGTCGGAGAAGGCCTTCGCAGCCGGCGCCGACATCGGCGCGATGGCGAGTTTCTCGTACATGGACGCCTACAAGGGCGACTACATCACCCGCAACTGGGAGCGCGTGAAAACCTGCCGCAAGCCGGTCATCGCCGCGGTCGCAGGCTTCGCGCTTGGCGGCGGCTGCGAACTGGCGATGATGTGCGACATCATCATCGCGGCCGACAGCGCGAAGTTCGGTCAGCCCGAGATCAAGCTGGGCATCCTGCCCGGCGCTGGCGGCACCCAGCGCCTGCCCCGCGCAGTGGGCAAGGCAAAGGCCATGGACATGTGCCTGACCGCGCGCTTCATGGACGCCACCGAGGCCGAGCGTGCCGGGCTGGTTTCCCGCGTGGTCCCCGCTGACAAGCTGCTCGACGAAGCGCTCGGCGCGGCCGAAACCATCGCAGGCTATTCGCTACCGGTGATCATGATGATCAAGGAATCCGTGAATCGCGCCTTCGAGAGCAGCCTCAACGAAGGCCTGCTGTTCGAGCGCCGCGTGTTCCACTCCGCCTTCGCGCTCAACGACCAGAAGGAAGGCATGGCCGCCTTTGTCGAGAAGCGCAAGCCGGACTTCCGCCACGACTGATTTCCGCCCTCTGCCGCAACACCAGCGCCCCGCGACGCCCGCCCGGGCAGCGTCCGCGGGGCGTCTGGCCGTAGGGCGCGCGGACCGCCCCGCGCGGATGTTGCGGTGCGGTCACAATGTCGAAACACCAGATCTCCAGAATCGGGACAAGCTTGTCGATGCAGCGCAGCAGCAAGGTCTAAAACCAGCTCCGGAAACGCGCAGGCGATTGGGTTTCATAATCAATCTGCCATTGTGCGATGCACAAAACGCGCTTGACACACTCCCCGGGGTCCGTATAATCCGACCCATGCTGCAACGCACCATCGCGGCATGAGCAAGCGATGCGGATGCAAACCCCCATACTCAAGGAGATTCACATGAGCAACTACGTCACCCCCGAGCAGTTCGTCGCTGCCAACAAGACCAGCATCGAAACCATGCTGACCCTGGCCAACACCGCCTTCGCCACCGTCGAGCGCCTGGCTGCCCTGAACCTGAACACCGCCCGTTCGCTGCTGGAAGACGGCGTGGCCAACACCAAGGCCCTGCTGGCTGCCAAGGACGTGCAGGAGCTGACCAACCTCCAGATCGCGCTGGCTCAGCCGGTCGTCGAGAAGGCCGTCGCCTACACCCGTAGCGTGTACGAAATCACCTCGCAGACCCAGGAAGAAGTCTCCAAGGTCTTCGAAGGCCAGATGGCCGAAGTGAACAAGGGCGTCGCCACCGCACTCGACAAGGCTGCCAAGTCGGCACCCGCCGGTTCGGACGTTGCCGTCGCCGCCGTCAAGTCGGCCATCGCCGCCGCCAACAGCGCCTACGACAGCATGAGCAAGGCCGCCAAACAGGTCGCCGAGATCGCTGAAGCCAACGTGGCTGCCGCGACCAACGCCACCGTCAAGGCCGTGAGCACCACCGCCAAGACGGCCGCCCCCAAGAAGGCTGCCTAAGCCTCTTCGGTACCGCTGAACAGAAAGGCCCCGCATTGCGGGGCCTTTCTGCGTCTACGTACGCTGGAACGTGGCCGCGTGAGAACTGAATCCGGCGGACATCGAAAGGCGGCGGAAACACCGCCCCCTCCAGCACTCCGGCCGCCGCGCCCCGGTCCGATTACCGCTCTGCAGCTGCTGCCTCAGACATCCTGCGCGCTCTTTCGCTCGGCGCCGCCCGCATCTTCTTCGGGCGTACCTGCCGGACTGGCTGCCACCTCGGCGTTCCCATAGTGGTGCGGAAACAGCCGATGCATCTCGGCCTCGATCCAGGCCTCGGCCCGCTCGCTGACGTCACCCGCCTTTGTGCCTTTGGTGTCGATCGCAGGACCGATGCTGACGATGATCTCCCCCGGGCGCTTGATGAAGGCATTGCGCTGCCAGAACTCACCCGCATTGTGCGCCACCGGCACCACCGGAACCCCCGCACGCTTGGCCAGGATCGCACCGCCCGGCTTGTAGCGCCGGGTCGTCCCGGGCGCAACCCGGGTCCCCTCCGGAAAAACCACCACCCACAGGCCTTCCTTGAGGCGCTCGCGCCCCTGCTCGACCACCTGCGCGAGCGCATCCTTGCCCGCAGAGCGGTCGATCGCGATGCCCGGGATCATGGCGAGCGCCCAGCCGAAGAAGGGGACGCGCAGCAGTTCGCGCTTGAGCACGTAGCACAGCGGCGGAAAGATCACCTGCAAGGCGATCGTCTCCCACGCCGACTGATGCTTGGACAGCACCACGGCCGGCCCCGCAGGGATGTTCTCACGACCGAGCACGCGGTAGCGAATGCCGAGCACCTGGCGGATCACCCACATCATGATCGGCACCCAGCTGGTGATCAGCCGGTGGCGCGTCATCGGCGGCAGCCAGAAGAACAAGGTCGGGAAGACCACATAAGGCACCGTGACGACGGCGAGCGCGATGGCGAAGAGGATGGATCGGATCAGATGCACTTCAGTACTCGAAGGGTTCAGGATGTCAGTTCGGCCGCAAGGGTAGCCAGGTCGGGGAACACCTCGGTGCCGGGCGGCAGTTCCGGGTTCTCGCGCGTCTTCTCGCCCTTGCCGGTGAGCACCAGATAGGGCTTTGCGCCCACCGCTACCGCAGCCTGCAGGTCGCGCAGGCTGTCCCCCACGACCGGCACGCCCGTCAATTCCACGTTGAAGCGCGCGCCGATCTGCTCCAGCATGCCAGGCTTCGGCTTGCGGCAGTCGCAGGTGGAGTCGGCCGGATGCGGGCAGAAGAAGATCGCATCGAGACGACCGCCGACCTGCGCGAGACTCTTGACCATCTTCTCGTTGATCGCGTTGAGCGTATCCATGCCGAACAGCCCGCGCCCGACGCCCGACTGGTTTGACGCCACCACCACCCGCCAGCCCCACTGGTTCAGGCGAGCGATCGCTTCCAGCGCGCCAGGGATCGGCTTCCACTCATCCGGCGACTTGATGAACTGATCGGAATCGAGGTTGATGACCCCGTCGCGATCCAGAATGATGAGCTTCATCGTCTTGCTCCTTGCGTCGCAGCGACCCCCACGCCCCATGCGGCCGCGGGGTGATCAGGCCGACAGGCGCGAGATGTCCGCCACCTGGTTCATCAGGCCAGCAAGCTGCGCCAGCAGCGCGAAGCGGTTCTGGCGCGTCAACGGCTCTTCGGCCATCACCATGACGTCCTCGAAGAACTGGTCCACCGCCGCGCGCAGGCCAGCGAGCACGCACAGCGCGTCGGTGTAGTCCTCGTTGGCGACGTGCGAGCGCACCAGCGGCGCGACCTCGACCACCTGACGGAAGAGCGCCTTCTCGGCGTCCTCCTGCAGCAGCGCGAAGTCCGGCTCGCCCGGCGTGCCCTCGGCCTTCTTGAGGATGTTGACGATGCGCTTGTTGGCTGCGGCCAGGGCATCGGCCTCGGGCAGCGCGCGGAAGGCTTCCACCGCGGCGAGCTTGGCCGGCACCAGATCGATGCGCGCGGGCTTCAGCGCCAGCACGGCGTCGATCACGGCGCCGTCGCGGCCCGTCTCGCGGAGCAGGTTCTTCAAGCGCTCGAACATGAAGTCCTGAATCTGTGCGGAGAAACCTTCGGTGGTCAGCAGGCCGGGCTTGAAACCGCCTGCAGCGGTGTCGATGAGCTTCGGCAGCTCAAGCGGAAGCGGCGCCTCGATCAGGATGCGCAACACGCCGAGCGCGGCGCGGCGCAGCGCGAACGGGTCCTTGTCACCGGTCGGCACCATGCCGATACCGAAGAAGCCGACCAGAGCGTCGAGCTTGTCGGCCAGCGCCACGGCGGCGGCGACGTTGCCCGCGGGCAGCGCGTCGCCGGCGAAGCGCGGCTGGTAGTGGGCCTGGATGGCGTCGGCCACCACCTGCCCTTCGCCGTCGGCGAACGCGTAGTAGCGGCCCATGATGCCCTGCAGCTCGGGAAACTCGCCCACCATGTCGGTGACGAGGTCGGCCTTGGCCAGGCGCGCGGCGCGCTTCGCCGCGGCGACGTCGCCATGCAGCTGCGCCGCGATCGCGCCGGCCAGCGCCTCGAGGCGCTCGACACGCTCGAGCTGGCTGCCGAGCTTGTTGTGATAGACCACCGGGGCCAGGCGCGGCAGGCGGGCCTCGAGCTTCTGCTTCTTGTCCTGCTCGAAGAAGAAGCGCGCGTCCGACAGGCGCGGGCGCACCACGCGGGCGTTGCCGGCGACGATGTTGCTCGGATCGGCCACCCGCATGTTGGAGACGATCAGGAAGCGGTTGAGCAGTTTGCCGGCGCCATCGAAAAGCGGGAAGTACTTCTGGTTGGCGCGCATGGTCAGGATCAGGCACTCCTGGGGCACGGCGAGGAATTCGGCCTCGAACTCGCCCACGTACACCGTCGGGTACTCGACCAGCGCGGCGACCTCATCGAGCAGGTCGGCGTATTCGTCGAGCAGTGCGCCCTGCTTCGCGGCCTCGGCGAGCAGCTGGCGCTCGATGTCGGCACGGCGCTCGGCGAAGCTGGGGATGACCTTGCCCTCGGCGAGCAGCGTGGGCTCGTAGGCGTCCGCAGTCGCAATGTCGATGTCGCCGCGGCTCATGAAGCGGTGGCCGCGCGTCGTGCGGCCCGAGTTCAGGTCGAGCACGCGGCCCGGCACCACGTCAGCACCGTGCAGCAGGGTGAGCTTGTGCACCGGACGCACGAAGGTGGCATCGCCGTCGCCCCAGCGCATGACCTTGGGGATGGGCAGTGCCTTGATCGCGTCCTGCACGATGCCCGCGAGGACGTCGGCGAGCTTCGCACCCGGCACCATGGCGGTGTGGAACAGCGCCTCGGCCTTGCCGTCCATACGACGTTCGAAGCCGACGAAGGCGTCGGCGGCAATGCCCTTCGCTTCCATCTTCTTCAGCAGCGCCGAGGTCGGCTTGCCCTCGGCGTCGAGCGCCACGGACACCGGCATCAGCTTCTCGGTGACTTCCTTGGCTGCGGCTTCGGAGGCCACCTGCGCCACCGTCACCGCCAGCCGGCGCGGGCTGGCGAAGGTGCGGAAGGCGGCGTCGGCAGGCGCCAGGCCCTTGGCCTTGAGGCCGTCGGCGATCCTGGTGGCGAAAGTCTCGCCCAGGCGCGGCAGGGCCTTGGGCGGCAGCTCTTCGGTGAGCAGTTCAACGAGCAGGGTCGCGCTGGTCATCACGCGGCCTCCTTGGTTGTGTTCAGCATCGGGAAGCCGAGGGCTTCACGGGATTCGAAATAAGCCTGGGCGACGGCGCGCGACAGGTTGCGGATACGGCCGATGTAGGCGGCGCGCTCGGTCACCGAGATGGCACCACGGGCATCAAGCAGGTTGAAGGTGTGCGCCGCCTTCAGCACCATCTCGTAGGCCGGCAACGCGAGGCCGACTTCCATCACGCGCTTGGCTTCGGACTCGTAGTTATTGAACAGCGAGAACAGGAAGTCGACGTTGCTGTGCTCGAAGTTGAAGGTCGACTGCTCGACCTCGTTCTGGTGATAGACGTCGCCATAGGTCACCTTGCGCCCGTCCGGCGCGATCGACCACACCAGGTCATAGACGTTTTCCACGCCCTGCAGGTACATCGCCAGACGCTCGATGCCGTAGGTGATCTCGCCCAGCACCGGCTTGCAATCGAGGCCGCCGACCTGCTGGAAATAAGTGAACTGGGTGACCTCCATACCGTCCAGCCACACTTCCCAGCCCAGGCCCCAGGCGCCTAGGGTGGGATTCTCCCAGTCGTCCTCGACGAAGCGGATGTCGTGCACCATGGGGTCGATGCCGAGCGCACGCAGGCTGTCGAGGTAGAGCTCCTGGATGTTCAGCGGCGAGGGCTTGAGCACCACCTGGAACTGGTAGTAGTGCTGCAGGCGGTTGGGGTTCTCGCCGTAGCGGCCGTCCTTGGGGCGGCGCGAGGGCTGCACGTAGGCGGCGTTCCAGGGCTCGGGGCCGATCGCACGCAGGAAGGTGTGGGTGTGGCTGGTGCCGGCGCCCACCTCGAGGTCGTAGGGCTGCAGCAGTACGCAGCCGCGCTCGCCCCAGAAGTGCTGGAGTGTGAGGATGACTTGCTGGAAGGTCGGTTTCACGAGTCTGGATTCGGTGGTCATGGTCTTGGGCAGCCTCCGGGCTGCGCAGCGCACGCAAAGGCGATGATTTTAACGGGCTTCGGGCTGCAAGGGGGCTGCAAGCTTACCGCCTGGCACCCTCTTGCGGGAGCGGGTTCCTGCGGGAGCAAGTTTGCCCGCGAACATTACGCGCTCAAGCGCCGCGTTCTCGGGCAAGCCCACCCCCACTGGCACCGCCCAGGGCAATGGCGGCCAGGGTCAGCAGCGCAAGGCCCAGTGCCAGCCAGTCGCCCCAGCGCGCGTAGGGTGTCAGCCCGGTGTAGCCCTGCGCTTCCACGCGCAACACCCCGCGCTCGAAGGCCGGCAGCACGTCGCTCACGCGGCCATTCGGCTGCACCAGCGCGGTCATGCCGGTGTTGGTCGAGCGCAGCATCGGGCGTCCGGTCTCGAGCGCACGCACACGGGCGACCTGCAGGTGCTGGGGCTGAGCGAGCGAGTCGCCGTACCAGGCAAGATTGGAAATATTGAGCATCAAGGTGGCCTCCGGCAGCGCGCGTGCGAGCTCTGCACCGAAGAGATCCTCGTAGCAGATGTTGAGCGCCACGCGTTGCGCGCCGAAGCGCATCGGCGGCTGGTCGGGGGCGCCGCGCGTCTGGTCGGACATCGGAATCTGCGCCAGCCGGTAGAACCAGCCGAAGAGCGGCGGCGAATACTCGCCGAAGGGCACCAGGTGCTGCTTGGCGTAGTACTGCGCAGGCGCGGCGCCGAGGCTGATCGCCGCGTTGTAGATGTGCCCGGCCTCATCGCGGCGGAACACGCCCATCACGAGGTCTCCGCCACCTTCACGTGCCGATTGTGCCAGCCATTTCAGGTAGCCTTCAGGCAGGCGATCGAGCAGTGTCGGCACGGTGGTCTCGGGTAGCACCACGAGCGCAGGCGGCTGTGGCCCAGCAAAAGCTTCGCGCACCAGGTCCAGGTTGGCCTGGAGCACGTCGGCAAAGCGCTCCGGATCCCACTTCAGGCTCTGCTCGAAATTCGTCTGCACCAGCGCCACGGTGACCGGCGCACCGCTCGGCACGGTCCATCCCCGGCCAGCCAGCCCCATGCCGACTGCGAGCACGACGCCCACCACCGCCACCGGCGCCCAGCGCCGCACGGGGGCACCACGCCCCATGGGCAGGAAGACCACCAGAGCAGCGACGAACGCGGCAAGCCCGCCGACGCCGTAGGCGCCGATCAGCGGCAGATAACCGGCGAGCGGACTGGGTGGCGTCTGCGAGTAAGCGACGGCCAGCCAGGGAAAACCGGTAAACACCACGCCGCGCAACCACTCGGCGAGCAGCCAGAGCGCGGCAAAGAGGGCGGCTGAACGCACGGGCGCCGCAGAAGGCGCTCGTAGTGGGGGCGCCGCTCCGACCCTTTGCGGGGAACGCGGCGGGCGTCGACGATGCAGGCCCGCAAAGCCAGCGCCGGCAAGTCCCGGGAAAAGTGCGAGGTAGCCACAGAACAGGGCGATGGCAAGCACGGCCAGCGGCGCAGGCATGCCACCATAACGCTCGAGAGCCACGTACAGCCAGGACACCCCGCCGGCAAAGGCGCCAAACCCCCAGGCAAACCCGAGTGCGAATCCGTCACGCAGGCGGGTCACACCGGCAAGCAGCCAGGCGAGCACCCCCAGCGAAATCAGCGCGAGCGGATACCACTCGAAGGGCGCGTAGCCGAACACCGACGCGCCGCCCGCAAGCAGCGCGAGCAAGGCGCGACGCCGCATCACTCGTCCACGGGCTCGGGTTGGGGCAGACGCTCCACCACCAGGGTATGCACCCGGCGACTGTCGGCGCGCAGAACCTGAATCTTCAGCCCCTCCACCTCCAGTGCCTCGCCACGCTTGGGCAGGCGCCCGAAATGGCGGATGACGAGACCACCGACGGTGTCGTACTCCTCGTCGCTGAAGTGGGTCGCGAAAGCCTCGTTGAAGTCCTCGATCTCGGTCGTCGCCTTGACGCGGTAGCGCCCGTTCTGATCGAGACGGATGCTGTCGCCAGCCTCGTCGAAGTCGTATTCGTCCTCGATGTCGCCGACGATCTGCTCGAGCACGTCCTCGATGGTGACCAGCCCGGCCACGCCGCCGTATTCATCAACCACGATCGCCATATGGTTGCGCGATACCCGGAACTCGCGCAACAGCACGTTGAGGCGCTTGGATTCGGGCACGAACACCGCGGGGCGGAGCATGTCGCGCAGGTCGAACTCGCGCCCGGCAAAGTAGCGCAGCAAATCCTTTGCGAGCAGGATGCCGGCGACGTCGTCCTTGCCGTCGCCGATCGCGGGGAAGCGCGAGTGCGCGGTGTCGATGGCGAAATTGACGATCGCATCGATCGGATCGTCCAGGTGCACGCAGTCCATCTGCGCGCGCGGGATCATCACGTCGCGCACCTGCATGTCGGACATCTGCAGGGCGCCTTCGATGATGGAGAGCGCATCGGCGTCGATCAGGTTGCGATCGAAGGCCGAGTGCAGTTGCGCGAGGAGTTCTTCGCGATCTTCCGGTTCGCGCGAGAGAAAGGCCGAAAGTCGCTCAAGTAAGGAAGGTTTAGGGGAACTGTCCATTTTGGGTGTCGAAGTCTCCGCTTCAGGCGTTCAAGGCGTATGGGTCGGCGTAGCCCAGCTCGCGCAGGATGGCGGTCTCGAGCGACTCCATCTCGGCGGCTTCCGCTTCGGTTTCGTGATCGTAGCCCTGCAGGTGCAGCATGCCATGCACGACCAGATGCGCAAAGTGCGCCTCCAGGGTCTTGCCCTGGGCGGCCGCCTCGCGCACCACGACCGGCACGCACAGCACCAGGTCGCCGGCGAGCACATCGCCCACGGCATCGGGCGCGCCGGGCAGCGCCTCGTTTTCTGCATAAACGAAAGTCAGGACGTTGGTGGCGTAGTCCTTGCCCCGGTAGTCGCGATTGAGCTCACGCCCTTCGGCCTCGCCCACCAGACGCACGGTGACCTCCGCGTCCCGGCGCGCCGCGGCCCGGGCCCAGCGGCGGATGTGATTTTTCTTGGGCGCGTTGGCCTTGTCCTCGCCTTCCAGCGCCTTCTGCACCGAGAGCTTGAGCACCGGCTCGTGTCCGCCTTCGGGCAACTCCAGCGGATCGACAAAGCGCATGTCGTGATGGACGTCTACGCGCAGGGTGAGCAGATTGCAGGCACCTGGCTGCAGCGAAAGCATCGGCACTGCGCTCTCGTCCTCGCAATCGGCCTCGATCTCGAGATCGCCCCAGGCGGATTCGGGGAAGGCCAGCAGCAGTCGGCGGCCGTTTCCGAAGTCGATCTCGAGGCGCTCGGCCTTCACCCGGCTCGCCTTGCCATCAGCGGCGATCGCGGTGATTCGGGGCGTGCTCACGACTGTCTCATTCGCCATTTCGGGAGTCTTCCTCTTCCTTTGTCTCTTCTTTTGCCTGCGTCGCCCTCGCGCGCGCGGCGGCCTTCTCGCGCTCGATGCGCGCAGCTTCGCGGTCGTAAGCTTCCACGATGCGTGCGACAAGCGGATGACGGACCACGTCTTCCTTGCGGAATTCGGTGATGGCGATGCCGCGCACCTCGGAGAGCACCTCGCGCGCTTCCCTCAAACCACTGCGCTGGCCGCGTGCCAGGTCGACCTGGGTCAAGTCGCCGGTGACCACAGCCTTGGCACCGAAACCGATGCGGGTGAGGAACATCTTCATCTGCTCGGGCGTCGTGTTCTGCGCCTCGTCGAGGATGATGAAGGCGTTGTTGAGCGTGCGCCCGCGCATGAAGGCGAGCGGCGCAATCTCGATCAGGCTGCGCTCGAAGAGCTTGCCGACGCGGTCGAAGCCCATCAGGTCGTAGAGCGCGTCGTACAGCGGGCGGAGATAGGGGTCGACCTTCTGCGCGAGGTCGCCGGGCAGAAAGCCAAGACGCTCGCCCGCCTCGACCGCCGGGCGGGTGAGGATGATGCGCTCGACCAGGTCGCGCTCGAAGGCGTCCACCGCACTCGCCACCGCAAGGTAGGTCTTGCCGGTACCGGCCGGGCCGATGCCGAAGGTGATGTCGAACTCCTGGATATTGCGCAGGTACTCCACCTGGCGGGGCGTACGACCGTGCAGCTCGGTACGCCGCGTCATCAGCACCGGTGCGGACTGCGGCGATTCGCCCTTGTTGGCGATCTCGATCAGGCCAAGCTGCACGTCGTCGAGCGAGAGGTCACTCTCGGCGCGCTCGTAGAAGTGCTTGAGCGCCATCTCGCCGCGCAGCACCTGCGCCGGATGACCGTTGAGCGTGAAGTGCTCGCCACGCCGGCTCACAGTGATGTCGAAGGCGTTCTCGATCTGGCGCAGGTTCTCGTCGAGCACGCCGCAAAGGTTCGCGAGCCGGGCGTTGTCGACCGGCTCGAAGAAGACTTCAAGGGTCTTCGCCATTCAGGATTCCCGGGTGAGGATTTCGCCGCGCAGGCTGTGGGGCAGCGCGGCAGTGATGCGCACATCCACGAACTGCCCGATCAGGCGGTCGCGCGCGGGCGAGTCGGAAGGGAAGTTGACCACGCGGTTGTTGTCGGTGCGCCCCATCATCTCGACCTCAGCGTTCTTCTTCGCCGCGCCCTCGACCAGAATGCGCTGCACCGAGCCGACCATGGCCTCGCTGTTGGCCTGGTACTGCGCGTCGATGCATTTCTGCAGGCGGGCGAGCCAGGCGAGCTTGGTGTCCTGCGGCACAGGGTCTTCGAGGTCGGCCGCCGGCGTGCCAGGACGCGAGCTGTATACGAAGCTGAAGGAGCCATCGAAGCCGATGTCCTCGATCAGCTTCATGGTCTTCTCGAAGTCGTCCTCGGTCTCGCCGGGGAAGCCGACGATGAAGTCGGAGGTCAGCGCCAGATCGGGCCGCGCCGCGCGCAGCTTGCGCACCACCGACTTGAACTCGAGCACCGAGTAGCCGCGCTTCATCGCCGCCAGCACGCGGTCCGAACCCGACTGCACCGGCAGGTGCAACTGCGAGACGAGCTTGGGGATCTTCGCGTAGCAGTCGATCAGGCGCTGCGTCATCTCGCGCGGGTGCGAGGTGGTGTAGCGGATGCGTTCGATGCCGGGGATCTCGGCCACGCACTCGAGCAGGAACGCAAAGTCGCCCTGCTCGCCGTCCTCGCGTACCAGCTCGCCGCGCCAGGCGTTCACGTTCTGGCCCAGCAGCGTCACTTCCTTGACGCCCTGCGCCGCCAGGCCGGCGACCTCGGCGAGCACGTCCTCGAGCGGGCGCGACACCTCATCGCCGCGGGTGTAGGGCACGACGCAGAAGGTGCAGTACTTCGAGCAGCCCTCCATGATGGACACGAAGGCGCTCGCGCCCTCGACGCGCGCCGGCGGCATGGCGTCGAACTTCTCGATCTCGGGGAAGGAGATGTCCACCTGCGAGCGCCCGGTCCGCTTGCGCGCCTCGATCAGGCCGGGCAGGCGGTGCAGGGTCTGCGGGCCGAACACCACGTCTACGTAAGGCGCACGCTTGACGATGGCCTCACCCTCCTGGCTGGCCACGCAGCCACCGACGCCGATGATCAGCCCGGGCTTGGCCTGTTTGAGCAGGCGTGCGCGGCCGAGGTCGTGAAACACCCGCTCCTGCGCCTTCTCTCGCACCGAGCAGGTATTGAAGAGGATCACATCGGCCTCTTCCGGGTTGTCGGTCTTGACCAGTTCTTCGTGGGCACCGAGCACGTCCGCCATCTTCTCGGAGTCGTACTCGTTCATCTGGCACCCGAAGGTGCGGATGTAGAGTTTCTTCATGTTCAGGAAAACACCAGGCTGAGCCTTGCGGCCGTTGGGGCGGGTGTCGCGGCAGCCATCAGCGCTTGGGCTCGGGCAGCGCCGCTTCTTCCGGGGTGAGGATCCACACCCGGTGCACCTCGCCATTGCTGTCGAGCAGCATGCGCACCGTATGGTTTCCGCGAATGTGGGATGGCAGCACGATGCGGTTGTGGGTGTCGCGGATCTGCGCACCGGGACTCAGGCGCAGCGCCAAGTCCTTCACCCGAACCACGCCGGGTTGCGAGAACCCGGCCGTCGCCTTCACGGCGCCATCGGGAATCGGCCGCGGCAGCGCCGCAATCGCCAGCGAGGACGCCATGCCAAGCACGCTGACCATGAGAACGGAAACAAAATGCGGGCGCAAGGGCAGACCGGACAGATCCGGAATGGTAGGAACAGGCGGCGATCATCCCCGATCGCCCGCCTGATGTCAATGCAAAAGCCTTATAAATCAAGACTTCCGAGGCAGACCGCACGCCACCCGCGTGCCGCTCGCCCAAGCCCTCGCCTTTCGGCTTTCGGCCGGCCGACTGTTGACGCATCCCGGCCCGACCCGCTATATTCGCGCGCTCTGTTGGTGATGTAGCTCAGACGGTTAGAGCGATGGATTCATAACCCATAGGTCGGCGGTTCGATTCCGCCCATCACCACCACCAAACACAAAGCCGCTGATTCGAAAGGATCAGCGGCTTTTTGCTTCTGCAAGTGGCACGGGATGCCTGCTCCGACACGTCCTGCACCCTAGGGCGCGCTCGCCGTCCGGCAGCGACACGACTAAGTGACCTTCAAGGTCCTGACCCGCAGCGACCGCGCACTCTCAAACCCACCCGCCCTCCTGACGCCTTCGATCAAGATGCGGTCGAAAGCCGTCTATCCGCCCCCTGCGAACCGGAAGCTCCACGCATTTGCCGCCGGCACAGAGGATGAAACCGAGCCGTTGGCGTGTGTTACTGGACACCAGAAAACGGCATCCGGCCTACGCCGCACCCACTTGCCTCCCTTTTGAGCAACCCATGCAAGCTTATGGCAAACAAGGCTTCGCCACACTTATCCACAGCTCTGCCAACAGCTCTTTCCCCACGGACTGGGGACAACCCAGAGCGAGGGTCGCAAAGCAGGCGCAATCGCGAGCGGACGACGCCGACGGTGGGTTGCCTCAGTCAGCGGCCTACGATTCGACGCAGTTCCGCCCTGCGAGCTTGGCCCGATAGAGCGCCATATCGGCACGCTTGATCAGCGCATCGAAGCCCTCGTCGGCGGCAAGCACGACGGCCCCGAAACTGGCGGTGACAGAGCCCGCCGCGTCGAAGTGTCTGGCCTCGATGCCCGCACGCAGGCGCTCCGCGGCGCGAAGGGTTTCGCTCAGGTCAGCACCGGAGAGCAGCAACAGGAACTCCTCGCCCCCCCAGCGCCCGACCACATCTTCCTCGCGCACCTGCTCGCGCACCACTTCGATCACGCCGCGCAACACGGCGTCGCCAGCGTCATGGCCGTGGGTGTCGTTGATCTGCTTGAACAGGTCGAGATCGAACATCACCAGCCCCAGCGGCGTGCCAGTGGCATGGGCGCGTGCGATCGCATCGTTGAGCCTGCGAGAGAACTCGGCCCGATTGGCCGCGCCGGTCAGGGTGTCGGTGGTGGCCAGGATGCGGATGCGCCGCTCGACCTCCTTGCGCTCGGTGATGTCACGGCAGATGCAGAAGATAAGCTTCTGCCCGCGAAAGATCGTGCGGCTGTTACTGAGCTCGATCTCGACGACGCTACCGTCCTTGCGCATCTGACGGGTTTCGAAGTGGTGTCCATCCGCATCGATGCAGTGAATCATCTCGAGCAGGTCATCCGCCGTGTACTCGTAGGCCCAGTCCCACACGTGGAGCTGATAGGTCTCTTCCATCGTGTAGCCGAGCGTCTCCGCGAAGCGCGGGTTCGCCTCATAGACCCGACCGTTCTGGTCGAGCACGACCACTCCGTCACGTGACTGCGCAAACAGGGTGTGCCACAGGGAGTCCCGGTCGCGGAGAAGTTGCTCCACGGTTTCGCGCTCGAAGTACCCCGCTTCGGAGTCTTCAGCAGGCGCTTCCTGCGTCAGGGGATCGTGACTGGCATTCATTTGGGCCGGATCGACAGCTTGTGAGGGACGGTCCGCCTGAACACGGAACCATCTAATCAATAGCATGCGCGACTCAAGACGCAAAAACCGTAATTTTTGTCACACATACACAATTTATTATGTTTTTAGCCTTTTATCCCCACAGACATGATTCTTCCCGGAAGCACCAGGAATGAAGTTGTGTCCGGTTTATAGTTGAAATCTATGCATCAACGTCGAACGATCAATTAGCCAGAATATAAGCACTCGTTTATGTTTGCCGGACAACCGACACGGAGTTCACCCATGAATGAGGAGATTCACACCGACATCGCGATCATCGGCGCCGGCAGCGCAGGACTGTATGCCCTGCGCGAGGTGCGCCGCGCCGGCCGCGACTTCCTCCTGATCGACCGCGGCCCACTGGGGACGACCTGCGCGCGCGTAGGCTGCATGCCCTCCAAGGTGGCGTTGCACGCTGGTGCGCAATGGGCTGCACGCAGCCAGTTCGCCGAGGCCGGCATCCGTGGAGCAGAGAAGCTGGAGATCGATCTGAGCCGCACGTGGGCCCATGTGCGCAGCAAGCGCGACCAGTTCGCCGCGAGCGCGTCCGGCAAGGCGCGGGAGGCAGCGGGCAAGCATCTGATCGAGGGCAGCGCGCGCTTCATCGAACCAACGCTGATCGAAGTCGAAGGCCCAGCTGGCGTGCGACGCATCCGCGCGCGGGCAGTCGTCATCGCCACCGGGTCACGGCCGGTGATGCCGGCCTGGCTCGACCCGGTACGGGAACGCACCGTGAGCACCGATGAACTCTTCGAGCTCGAGACCCTGCCGCACTCGGTAGGCATTCTTGGCCTGGGCGCGATCGGCCTGGAGATGGGCCTCGCGCTGTCCCGGCTCGGCGTGGGCTTGGTCGCGGCAGATCTCGCACCGACAATCGCCGGCATCGCCGACCCGGAAGTGGGCGAGCGTGCGATCGCCCACTTCGGCGAGGAGATGGAGATGTGGCTGGGTGCCCAGACGACGGTCACCCCGATTGGGCGGGGCGTGCGCATGCGGGCGGGCGACCGCGAGGCCGACGTCGAATTGCTGCTGGCCGCGCTCGGCCGCCGCCCGAACATCGACGGGCTTGGGATGGCCGAGGCCGGTTTCCCGCTCGATGAACGCGGCATGCCCAGGTTCGACCCCACGACGCTGCAGATCTGCGATCTGCCGGTCTTCATCGCCGGCGACGCCAACGCGGACCGCCCGCTGATGCACGAGGCCGCCGACGAGGGCGCAATCGCCGGCTTCAACGCCGCACACGGCATCCCGGTGCGCTTCGCGCGCAAGGTCGCGCTCGGCATCGCCTTCACCGATCCGGACATCGCCAGCGTGGGCGCGCGCTTCGACCAGCTCGACCCGGGACAGATCGTGGTCGGCAAGGCGACCGGCGCAGCCAACGGACGCGCCCGCATCCTTGAGGCCCAGTCCAGCCTGCTGCGCGTGTACGCCGACCGCAGGGACGGCCGCTTGCTCGGCGCCGCCATGATGATGGCCGGCGGCGAGCACATCGCCCATCTGCTCGCGTGGGCAATCCAGCGGGGCGAAACCGCGCGCAGCCTGCTCGAACTGCCCTTCTACCACCCGGTGGTGGAAGAGATGCTGCAAACGGCGCTGCAGGACATCGTCCGCAGCCTTGGCGATGACAGCCCCCTCCCCATCGGACTTGCACAGGAAACCGAGGCATGAACCACAGCCCTACCCGCCTTGCCACTTTGGTACTTGCCGCCGCCCTCGGCTGCAGCACCACACACGCTGCGGCCCCGCTCGAAGTCCAGCTCACCGGCGTCCAGCACGCGCGCGGCGCAATCCGGGTCGGCCTCTACGCCGACGAAAAGACCTTCCGCAAGGAAGCCCAGGCGCTGGCCCTGCAGCAGGTGCCGGCCACGCCCGGCAATGTCGTGGTGCGCTTCGACGATCTCGCCCCCGGCCGCTACGCGATCATGGCTTACCACGACGAGGACGGTAACGGCGAGATGAACCGTCGCTTCGGCATGTTCCCGACCGAGGGCTACGGTCTGTCGAACAACCCGCAGGTCGTTGGTCCGCCCGCCTTTGCGGACAGCGCCTTCGAAGCCGGAGAAAAGGCGCACACGATCACGATCGAGCTGCGTTACTGAAGCGCATCCCGGCAGTGCGCATGGCAGAATCCCGCCCCACTCCCCACCGCAAGCCCACCACATGCGCACCGTCGAACACCTCCTCACCCACCTGATCGTCCACGCACTGGTGCGCGAGCCCGGCGCGCCCTCGCGGCTGGTGCTGCGCGATATGCCCTGTGCGCCAGACGCTGCGGCGCTGCGGCTTGCCGAGCGACTGCGCGCGCAATACGACAGCCGCAGCGCCAAGGGCTTCGGCCGCTTCGAGGAAGACGAGGAAGCCTTCCCGCTGGCACGCTGGCTGCACGCGCACGTGATCGACGAGACGCTCGACTTCACCACCCTGTCGCGCCAGCTTGCCGAGCGCGTGCAGGCGATCGCCGACGAGGAAGAACTCGAGGACGGGGGCCACCTGATCGTGATGCGCGTGCGCGAAGGCGACACCGACGCGCTATGGGTGGCGCTGCTCGGCACGGCCGAGGGCGTGCGCGTCGTTGGTACGCTCGACCTGCTCGACTGCACCCATCTCGACTTCTCCGCGCTACACGCCGCCGGTCGCATCGACCTGTCGGGCTGGCGGAGGGGCGACGAGCGCTATCTCGGTTTCCTGCGCGGACGCGGCAAGGGGGGTGCGTGGTTCAAGCGCGTGCTCGGCTGCAGCGACGTGATGGTGGCGCTGCAGGAGACCAAGAAGCTGGTCGCCACGCTCGACCGTTTCGTTGACACCGAACAGTTCGCCCCCGCCACCCGCGACGCCGTGCTCGAACGCGCCCACGACTACCTCGACACCTTGGGCGAAGCCGGCGCTCCGGTCGTCTTCGAAGAGCTCGCACGCGAGGTCTTCCCCGAGCGTCCGGAGCGCCTCGACGCGCTGCTGCGCGCGGCGGAGACGAAGATCGCCCCCGGCTTTGTCCCCAACCGGCGTGCCATCCGCCCATTGGTGCGCTTCAGCGCCAGCGGCGAAAACTGGAAGCTGGAATTCGAGCGCAGCGGCCTGCACTCCGGCGCGGTGCATTATGACTCCGCAACCGACACCCTGGTCCTGTCGGGGGTGCCGGATTACCTCAAGCGCATGCTGGACGAGGCAGCCTCGGACTGACGCAGTTGCGGCACGCCAGCGCACGAATGGCGAGTGGGCTTGCTTCAAGCGCAGGATGCGCACCGCGCCTGCAAGCACCAGCACGCCGACCACGCCACCGACCACACAGCCCGGCCACGCTCGCCCACTCCACGCCACGAGCGCGCCGGCTGCGATGACGCCGAGGTTGGCGAGCAGCCCGCGCTCAACGGACGCAGCGTGCTGCCAGCTGAGCCTGACATAATGTGGCCCACCGTATTCACCGCCCCGCCATGACCACACCCGCCAAACCCCTCGCCGGCCTGAAGGTTCTTGAGCTCGGCACCCTGATCGCCGGCCCCTTCGCCGCCCGCATCCTCGCTGAGTTTGGCGCCGAGGTGATCAAGATCGAGTCCCCTGACGGTGGCGATCCGCTGCGAACATGGCGCAAGCGCTACGAGGGCACCTCGCTGTGGTGGTACCTGCAGGCACGCAACAAGAAGTCGGTGACGGTAAACCTGAAACATCCCGACGGGGTGGAGGTGGTACGCAGGCTGGCAACCGAGGCCGATATCGTGGTGGAAAACTTCCGCCCCGGCGTGCTGGAGAAGCTCGGTCTGGGCTGGGAAACCCTGTCGGCCCTCAACCCCGGGCTGGTCATGCTGCGCCTGTCGGGCTTCGGCCAGACCGGGCCGATGGCGCAGCAGCCCGGCTTCGGCGCCATCGGCGAGTCGATGGGCGGGTTGCGCTATGTGACCGGCTTTCCCGACCGCCCGCCGGTCAAGACCGGGATCTCGATCGGCGATTCGATCGCCGCACTGTGGGGGGCGCTCGGTGCAATGATGGCGTTGCGCCACCGGGAGGTGAACGGCGGTCAGGGTCAGGTGGTTGGCGTAGCGCTGTACGAGGCCGTGTTCGCGATGATGGAATCGCTGGTGCCGGAGTTCGACGTGGTCGGCTTCGTGCGCGAACGCACCGGCAACATCATGCCCGGCATCACCCCCTCCAATACCCACACCACGAAGGACGGCCGTCACATCACCATCGGCGCCAATGGCGACGCAATCTTCCGCAGGCTGATGGAGGCGATGGGACGCGACGACCTCGCCGCGGACCCGACGCTGGCTGACAACGCAGGGCGCGATGCCCGCCGTGATGAACTCTACGCCGCGATCGACACCTGGGTCGCAGAGCAGGACGAGGCCGAGGCGCTTGACACGCTCGCCACCGCAGAGGTGCCGGCCTCGCGCATCTATTCGGTCGCGGACATGTTCACCGATCCGCAATTCCTTGCGCGCGACATGCTGCAGACTGTGAAGCTGCCCGACGGGCGCGACTGCCGCATGCCAGGCGTGGTCCCCAAGCTATCGACAACGCCGGGGGGAACCGAGTGGATCGGCCCGGCGCTCGGCCAGCACACCGACGCGGTGCTGGAGGCGCTGGGGTATACGCCCGCCCAGATCGAAGCCCTGCACCAGGCTGGCGCCATCTGAACGGGACCCAACCCCCAACCGCGTATCGGCTTCTACCCCAAACTGCCAATGAGCGGATGAGCCACATCAAGGCACATCGCAGGCGGAGGCGGACAATCGCCGCGTCCCCACCCTCGGAGCCACCATGTCCAGCGAACGCTTCCCCGCCTTTTTCGACCGCGTCCCTCGCATCGTCGTGCGCGATCCACTGGCCGACTTTCTCGGTGCTGCCGAGGGCGGCGTGCTCGAGTATGGATATGCCGACGCAGTACGCCTCGCGGGCCACTCCTGCCCCACCGTAGCGTCCGCCTATGCGCTCGCCCACCACGCGATGACCCGTCTGTTTCCGGACGAAGTCCCCGTGCGCGGGACGGTCCGGGTGA
Organism: Thauera sp. AutoDN2; assembly: GCF_051280715.1. Taxonomy (NCBI): domain Bacteria; kingdom Pseudomonadati; phylum Pseudomonadota; class Betaproteobacteria; order Rhodocyclales; family Zoogloeaceae; genus Thauera; species Thauera sp. AutoDN2. The sequence goes on from NZ_JBNCAR010000010.1 coordinate 85,435, forward strand.
GCTTCCAGCATCCACTCGACGAAGGGGTGACGGGCGTCATCGCAGCGGTAGTCGGCCTGCTTACCGGCAGCGCACAGGACGGGGGTTTCAAGGGAATCGGCGGACGCTTCGTTCGCCGCAACCTGCAGGCCTTCGGCGCGCATGCGCAACCGCTGGCCCTGCGCTTCACGCGCAGCGACAACGGTGCAACGCTGGACGCCGCAGCAGAACTCTCGAAAGTGCCGCCGCACCCCGACATGGCTGCGCTGATGCAGGTATGCATGCGCGGTGCGCCCGATGCGGCCCAGGCAAGACGCTTCGGCGAACTCTGGCAGGCACGCGTGGAGCGGGTGCTGCTCGAGCACTGGAACGACCCCGAGGTGTTCCACTTCCTGGCCTGATGTGGCGGGCCGGGCACGCCTGCCTGCCGGGCCGCCCCGTTCCCCGCTGAACTACGCCGGCTCTGCTTCGAAGAAGCGGAAGGTGCCCCGCGTGCCGCGCTTGACGCTATACAGCGCAGCATCGGCACGGCGGATCAACTCCTCCGCGTCCGCCGAGCCATCCGGCCCGAGCGCGATCCCAACCGATGCGCCGATCTCTGCCGTCCCTTCGGGTAGCTCGAAGGGGCGCGCCATGTCGACACAGATGCGCTCCGCGACTTCCCTCGCATCATCGAAGCCGTCGACCTCGTCGAGCACCACTGCGAACTCGTCGCCCCCCAATCGGGCGACCGTGTCCGAGCCACGTACGCAGTCGCGCAGGCGGCGCGCCACCTCGACCAGCAGCGCATCGCCCGCCAGGTGACCGAAACGGTCATTGACACCCTTGAAGCGGTCGAGATCCACCAGCATCAGTGCAAAGCGGTCGCCATGCCGATGCGCCTTGGCCATCGCCGTCTGCAAGCGGTCGCTGAACAGACTGCGGTTGGGCAGTCCGGTCAGGGCATCGTGGTCGGCACGGAAGCGCAGCTTCTCCTCGGCCTTCTTGCGCGAGGTGATGTCGGTCATCGTGGCCACATAGCCTTCAAGCCCGTCGGGCCCGAGGATGCGCGTCACCGACATCCACTGCACGTAGAGATCGCCATCCTTGCGCCGATTCCAGATCTCGCCCTGCCACACGCCGTCGCGCCCCAGCGCTGCAAACATGCGCTCGAAAAATCCTGCATCGTGGCGACCGGAGCCGAGCATCGCGGGATTGCGGCCGATCACTTCGTCGGCACCGTAGCCGGTAATCTCCGAAAAAGCAGGATTGACCTGGACAACGCGGCCCGCGGGGTCGGTCACCATGATGCCTTCCGCCGTACTGTCGAAGATCGCCCGGTAACGTGCCTTGCTTGCGGCCAGGCTGCGCTCGCTGCGCTGGTGCATCTCCACCTCGGCGGCGAGGCAGCGGTTGGCTTCGGCGAGTTCGCCCGTGCGCGCGACAATCAGCTTTTCCTGTTCGGCATTGATGCCGCGCACGAAGCGCAGGTGGCGAACGTTGGCCCGCAACAGACCATGGATCAGTCCGGCAGTGAGCAGGAAGGCGACCAGGTAGAGCGCGGCCGCGCGTTGCAACAACTCGTCGCGGCGGGCGACCAGCACCCCGGCGGGCATGCTCACCGAAATACCGCCGCGGATGTCGCCAACCTCATAGCCCTGCGCGGCATGGCACTGCATGCAGGGCTCCTGCACGCGCAGCGGTGCCATGTAGCGATGCACCGGCGCATCGGCCTGCTCACGCACCAGTTCCAGGACCTCCGGCTCCCCGGCTTCGAAACGCTGCAGTGCGTTCTTCTCCCACAGGTCGGGCTGGTTTCCCGGGCGAATGGGGGTCAGGCTTGTGATATGCAAGCGAATGCCATCGCCGCGCGACGCGAGCTCCGCGATCTGGCGCGTCATGAAGGCAGGGTTGATCATGGTCAGGCGCTTGCCGTCCACCGTCTCGAGGTCACGTCCCGGGTGATCGAGATAGGGATTGGGCTGAGCCTTGTCGCCGACCGGCACATAGACGCCACCGTGTTGCGCATTCCATTCGCGCGTCGTCTGGACCAGCGAGAACAGTGCCGCCCCACGCTCACGCGCGATCGCGAAGACGGTGTCGTCGATCAGCCGCCGCTCAAGCGCGAACAGCGCTCCGAACAACACGGCACCACACAGATAGACGAGCCATATGCTGCCCGGCAAGTGGCCATCGCCGCTCGCCTGGACGGGGTCCATGACGCGTGCCGGAGCATTCATGGCGAGATTCTAACGGCAGTTGCAGCATCAGGCGCGCAACAGCGCCTGCGCGCGCGCAGCCGCCCCACCCCTCTCCTCGGCCTCTTCCACCTCCTCACCCAGAAACCCCCCACTCTGGTGCGCCCACAGGCGTGCATAGAGTCCCCCCCGGGCGAGCAGGCTGCGGTGGTCACCCTCCTCGACGATGCGCCCCTTGTCCATCACCACCAGGCGATCCATGGCCGCGATCGTCGATAGCCGGTGCGCAATCGCGACTACCGTCTTGCCTTCCATCAGGCGGTAGAGGCTCTGCTGGATGGCGGCCTCGACCTCGGAGTCGAGCGCACTGGTGGCCTCGTCGAGCAGCAGGATGGGGGCATCCTTCAGCATCACGCGCGCGATCGCGATACGCTGCCGCTGGCCACCGGAGAGCTTGACGCCGCGCTCGCCGACATGGGCATCATAGCCGCTCCGGCCATGCGGATCGGAGAGGCCCAGGATGAAGTCGTGCGCTTCGGCACGTTGCGCCGCAGCGATCATGTCCTCATCGGTCGCATCAGGGCGGCCGTAGAGAATGTTGTCGCGCACCGAGCGGTGCAACAGCGAGGTATCCTGCGTCACCATGCCGATCTGCGCACGCAAGCTGTTCTGGGTAACCCCGGCGATGTCCTGGCCATCGATCAGGATGCGACCCTGTTCGAGGTCGTAGAAGCGCAGCAGCAGGTTCACCAGCGTCGACTTGCCCGCGCCCGAGCGCCCGACCACGCCGATCTTCTCGCCCGGGCGAATGGTGAGCGTGAAATCGTCAATCACCTTCCTGGCCTGCGGGCCGGTTGCACCGTAGGCGAAACCCAGCTGCTCGAAGCGGATCTCGCCACGGCACACTTCCAAGGGCTTCGCCTCCGCGCAATCGACGACTGCATGCGGGCGCGACAAGGTGTTGATGCCGTCCTGTACGGTGCCCACATTCTCGAACAGCGCAGCCATCTCCCACATCACCCAGTGCGACATGCCATTGAGGCGCAGCGCCATCGCGCTGGCCGCCGCGACCGCACCGATGCCCACCTGGCCCTGGCTCCACAACCAAAGCGCAACCCCGCTCGTGGCAAGGATCAGCAGCATAGAAAGGCTATGGTTGATGATCTCGATGCCGCTGACCAGACGCATCTGTGCGTGCACGGTGTGCATGAACTCCTGCATCGCGCCGCGCGCATAGGCCGCTTCGCGCCCCGCGTGCGAGAACAGCTTCACCGTCGCGATGTTGGTGTAGGCATCGGTGATGCGTCCGGTCATCAGCGCCCGCGCATCGGCCTGCGCACGCGAAACCTTCGACAGTCGCGGCACGAACCAGCGCAGCGCGAAGCCGTAGAGCACGAGCCAGCCGAGAAAAGGCGCCAGCAACCAGGCGTCAAAGCTCCCGACCACCAGCACCATGGTGACGAAGTAGATGCTCACGAAGACCAGGATGTCGGTGAGGATCAGGCAGGTGTCGCGCACTGCGAGCGCGGTCTGCATGACCTTGGCCGACACGCGGCCTGCGAACTCGTCCTGGTAGAAACTCATGCTCTGGCCGAGCATCAGGCGGTGAAAGTTCCAGCGCAGGCGCATCGGGAAGTTGCCCGCCAGGCTCTGGTGCTTGAGCATGGTCTGCACCGCCACGAGCACGATACTGCCGAGGATGATGGCGGCGAGCAGCAACAGCGTACCGCCCTCGTCCGCCCACAAGTGCGCCGGCTCGACCTCGGCCAGCCAGTCGACCACACGACCGAGCATCGCGAACAGCAGGGCCTCGAAGGCGCCGATGGTCGCGGTCAGCAGCATCATGCCGAGGATGAAGGGCCGCATCCCCTCGGTGCCTGCCCACAGGAAGGCGAAGAAGCCGCGCGGCGCGGGGCCGGGAGCGGCTTCGGGATAGGGGTCGACGCGACGCTCGAACCAGCTGAAAGGCAAGGGTGTTCTCCGGGAGCAGTGCAGGCTGTGACAAGTGGAGTGTGCCGCGAGTGCCTGCGCCAATGCAAAAGGCCCCGCGCGAGGCGGGGCCGTGCATGCTTTGCGGTGTGGATCAGGCCGCCGGCGAGGTGCTGCGGATCAGGTGGTCGAAGGCCGACAGCGAGGCCTTGGCCCCTTCACCCATGGCGATGATGATCTGCTTGTACGGCACCGTGGTGCAGTCGCCCGCAGCGAAGATGCCTGACACCGAGGTCTGGCCCTTGGCGTCGACTACCACCTCGCCGAAGCGGCTGAGTACCACCGTCCCCTTGAGGAAGTCGGTGTTGGGCAGCAGGCCGATCTGCACGAAAATGCCCTCGAGGTCGATGCGGTGCATGGTGTCGGAGGTCCGATCCTTGTACATCAGGCCATCGACCTTCTCGCCGCCGGTGACCTCGGTGGTCTGCGCCGACTTGATCACGGTGACGTTGGGCAGGCTGTAGAGCTTCTTCTGCAGCACGGCATCGGCACGCAGTTCGTCGGCGAACTCCAGCAGGGTGACATGGGCGACGATGCCCGCGAGGTCGATCGCAGCCTCGACGCCGGAGTTACCGCCGCCGATCACCGCCACGCGCTTGCCCTTGAACAGCGGGCCGTCGCAGTGCGGGCAGTAGGCCACGCCCTTGCCGCGGAATTCCTTTTCGCCCGGCACGTTCATCTCCCGCCAGCGCGCACCGGTGGCGACGATCACGGTGCGGGCCTTGAGGCTGGCACCGTTCTCCATCTTCACCTCGTGCAGGTTCTCGCCCGGCACCACGCCGGCGACGCGCTGCAGGTTCATGACGTCGACTTCGTATTCCTTGACGTGCTCTTCCAGGCTGGCGACCAGCTTCGGGCCTTCGGTGTACTTCACCGAGATGAAGTTCTCGATCGCCAACGTGTCCATCACCTGGCCGCCGAAGCGCTCGGCCACCACGCCAGTGCGGATGCCCTTGCGTGCGGCGTAGATCGCCGCCGCCGCGCCAGCCGGGCCGCCACCGACGACGAGCACGTCGAACGCAGACTTTTCAGACAGCTTCTTCGCGTCGCGCGCCGCGGCACCGGTGTCGACCTTGGCGAGGATCTGGCCGAGCTCGAGACGGCCCTGGTCGAACTCCTCGCCGTTCAGGAACACCGTCGGCACCGCCATGATCTGGCGCTCTTCGACTTCCTTCTGGAACAGCGCGCCATCGACCATGGTGTGCCGGATCTTCGGGTTCAGCACCGCCATCAGGTTGAGCGCCTGCACCACATCCGGGCAGTTGTGGCAGGAGAGCGAAATGTAGGTCTCGAAGTTGAGCTCGACGTCGAGGGCCTTGATCTGCTCGATCACATCGGCCTCCACCTTGGGCGGGTAGCCACCGGCCTGCAGCAGCGCAAGGATCAGGGAGGTGAACTCATGGCCCATCGGCAGGCCGGCAAAGCGCACGCGGGCTTCGCCGCCGCGCGGGCCGACCGAGAACGAGGGCTTGCGCTCGTCGTCGTCGCGGCGCTCGACGAGCGTGATATGCGTCGACTGCTCCACGACATCGTGCAGCAGCTCGAGCATTTCCTTGGACTTCGGGCTGTCATCGAGCGACGCCACGATCTCGATCGGCTGCGTCACCCGCTCCAGGTAGGCTTTCAGTTGAGTCTTGATATTGGCGTCGAGCATGACAGGCTTCCTTGATTATTTTTTTGAACGCTGATGTTTTCAGCGCTGCGGATATGACACAGCCGGCGTGTAGCCGGCTGCGTGGGCTTGCAACCCGGGCCGATCCGGCCCGGGGGAACTGCAGCGATCGTCTTAGATCTTGCCGACCAGGTCGATCGACGGAGCCAGGGTCTGCTCGCCTTCCTTCCACTTGGCGGGGCAGACTTCGTTCGGGTGGGCGGCCACGTACTGGGCAGCCTTGAGCTTGCGAACGGTCTCGGTCACGTCACGGGCGATGGCGTTGTCGTGCACTTCCATCGTCTTGATCACGCCTTCGGGGTTGATCACGAAGGTGCCGCGCAGCGCCAGGCCTTCCTCATCAATATGCACATCGAAGGCGCGGGTCAGCTGATGCGTCGGGTCGCCGACCAGGGCGAACTGGGCCTTGCCGACGGCGGCGGAGGTCTCGTGCCACACCTTGTGCGAGAAGTGCGTATCGGTGGTGACGATGTACACCTCAGCGCCAACCTTCTGGAACTCGGCGTAGTGATCGGCCGCGTCCTCGATCTCGGTCGGGCAGTTGAAGGTGAAGGCAGCCGGCATGAAGATCAGCACGGACCACTTGCCCTTCAGGTCGGCGTCGGTCACTTCGATGAACTTGCCGTTCTTGTAGGCTTGGGCTTTGAACGGTTGGACCTGGGTGTTGATCAGCGACATCTGTAATCCTCCGGTGAGTTGCGGTGAAGCGGTGTGTGAAAACTCGATGGAATGAATTTTAGACCTGTTCCACACATTGCTCTAATTGATTATGGAGATGCCTTCGATTGAAATTCACTATGATCATCCAGCGCGATGTCCAAGCCGCCGCACCCCCATCTTCGCGCCAGGCCATCCGAAACCAATCTGCAGCACCCGGCAACTCAGCCTACATTTGGACGGATTAAAAGAAATCAAGCGCCGGCAAGATGCCTGCGCACCGAAATCACGGCGCCGAGCCAGCCGAGGAAAGCAGCGAACACCACGATGGCGACCGAAACCCGCCAGTCTGGCCCGCTGAGCAGGAATATCGCCCCGTAGGTTTCCGCAAGCCGCGCCACCGGCTGCGCGAGCCCCGTTACACCAGCCCAGATCGTGCCCAGCGCCACAAGCCCGCCAAGCGCCCCCTGCAAACCGCCGAACCAGTAGAAGGGGCGGCGGATGAAGGGGTCGGTCGCGCCGAGCAGGCGGCTCACCGCGATCTCCTGGCGCTGCGTGAGGATCTGCAGGCGGATGGTGTTGAAGGTGACGATGACGAGCGCGAAGCCAAGCAGGCCAGCGAGCATCAGCACCGCCGAGCGCCCAAGGCCAATCAGCGCGTGCAGGCGCTGCACCCAGGCAGAGTCGAGCTGCACATGCGCAACCCTGGGCCAGGCCTGCATGTCCTGCGCAAGGCGATCGAACAATTCGGGCGCCTCGCCCCGCGGCGAGATCACGAACGCGTCGGGGAGCGGGTTGGCCTGCAGGCCGCCCAGCACGTCGCCCAATCCTGCCGCCTCCAACTGGCGCAGCCCCTCTTCGCGCGGCACGTAACGATAGCTCGCCACCTCGGACTCGGCCTTGATCCGGCGTTCGATCGCCGCCACCTCCGCCTCGCTCGCACCCACCTCCAGAAAGACGCTGATCTCCGGGCTGCCCGATACGCCACGCACGAGCGAGGCGACGTTGTCCAGCAGCAGATACCCGCCGCCGGGCAGCGAGAGCGCAATGCCCACCACCAGCGCGGACAGCAGTGTGCCCAGTGGTTGGGCGGCAAGCCTGCTCAGGGCATGGCCGATCGCGCGCAGATGCAGATACAGCCAGCTCGTCATGCGTACGCCTCCATCGCGGGACGCCCGGTCGGGCGCGTATCCTCGACCAGTTGCCCCTTGGCGAGCACGAGCCGCCGCGGCCGGCTGGCCGCGAACAGCGAGGCATCGTGGGTCGATACCAGGACGCTGACACCGGCCTCGTTGAAGGAGCGGAACAGCGCGGCGATCTCGGCCGCGTAAGCGGGATCGAGGTGGGCGGTAGGCTCATCCGCGATCAGGATCGAGGGCCGATTCACGATCGCGCGCGCAATGGCCACCCGCTGCTGCTCCCCCCCGGACAGCCCTGCCGGCATCTCCTTGCCACGCCCTGCAAGCCCCACGCGCTCCAGCGCAGCAGCCACCCGCCGGGCGGCGTCCCCCGGTGGGTGACCGGTAATCACCAGCGGCAGGATCACGTTGTCGTAAACGTTACGGTCGAACAGCAGGCGGCTCTCCTGCAGCACCAGACCAAGATTCCGGCGCAGATAGGGAATCGCCGTCTTCGGCAGGTGGGAGACATCCTGCCCGTTGATCAGCACGCGCCCGGAGGTCGGGCGTTCGATCACGGGGATGAGCTTGAACAGCGTGCTCTTGCCCGCACCGGAGTGCCCGGACAGCACGACCAGTTCGCCGTGGCGGATCTCGAAGCTGACATCGGCCAGCGCCGTGTAGCCCCCCGCGTAGCGTTTGGCCACGGCCTCGAAAACGATCATCTGCGCGCTTCCGCCCCGACCTTGACTGCGGCGGCGCCCGGCTCGAACAGGGCATCCACGAACTCCCGCGCCTTGAACGGCTGAAGATCGTCGATGCCCTCACCCACGCCGATGAAACGCAGCGGCTTCGGGCACTGGCGTGCGATCGCAGCCAGCACGCCACCCTTTGCGGTGCCGTCGAGCTTGGTCACCACCAGGCCAGTGACGCCGATCGCCTTGTCGAAGGCCTTTACCTGCGCGAGCGCGTTCTGCCCGATGTTGGCATCGAGTACCAGCAGCACTTCATGGGGGCCGGAGGGATCGGCCTTGGCGATCACCCGGCGCACCTTGGCGATCTCTTCCATCAGGTGCAGTTGGGTCGGCAGTCGGCCCGCGGTGTCGGCGAGCACAACGTCGATCCTGCGCGCACGGGCGGCATTGATCGCATCGAAGATCACCGCCGCTGCATCGCCACTGTCCTGCGCGACCACGGTGACATTGTTGCGCTCGCCCCAGGTCATCAGTTGCTCGCGCGCAGCCGCGCGGAAGGTGTCACCTGCTGCCAGCAGCACGCTCTTGCCCTGGGCCTGGAAGTACTTTGCGAGCTTGCCGATCGAGGTCGTCTTTCCGGAACCGTTGATGCCCGCGATCATGATGATGAAGGGCTGGTGGCCCTCGACCCGCAGCGGCACCTCGAGCGGCGCAATGATCTCGTGCAAGCCGTCGGCCAGCGCCTTCTGCAACTGGTCGGCGGTCTCCAGCCGGTCGCGCTTCCAGCGCCGACGCAGATCGTCGATGAGGTGCTGCGTGGCATCGACCCCGCAATCGGCCATCAGCAGCGTCGACTCCAGCTCCTCAAGCAGGTCCTCGTCGATCTTGCGCAGCCCGAAGAGGCTCGCCAGGCCGCCACCGAACTGCTGGCGGGTGCGGGCAAGGCCGGCCTTAAGGCGCTCGGCCCAGGATTTCTTCGCGGCCGGCTCAGCAGCGGGTGCTTCTGGCTCTGGCTCTGGCTCTGGCTCTGGCTCTGGCTCTGGCTCCGGTTCGGGTTCGAGTTCGGGTTCGGGCTCCAGCACAGGGCCGGGCTGCTCTGCCGCGAAAGCCGTCGACATCCGCACAGGGGGCTCGCACTCAGTCGCTGACGCCTTCTCCGACACCGTGGCAGGTTCGCGCTCGACGGCGGGCTCAGCATCCCGCACCGCAGGAGGCAACTCACCGGAGGACGCGCCTTCGTGCGCTTGTGGCATGGCAGGCGCGCCCACGGCCGGATCGGATGCTTCGGCCGTGCCGGCCAGCCGTCCGTCAGACGCCTCTGCGGCGCCATCCACCGCGCCCTCGGGCGACGGCTTCAGCCCCTCGCCAGACAGGTGCCCGGGCTCGGGCTGCACCTCGGAGGCTGCTTCGGCGGGCTCCACCGCCTCGGCAAGCTCCGGTGCCTTGGCGGCGTCATCGGCCTTGCCGAACTTCTTCTTCAGGAAACCAAACATGAAACGCTCGGGTCAGAGGGGACGTTTTGCGTCGGCGCCTGCACGTCCGGCCAGCCTTGGGCGCGCGCCGCCGATCACGCTAAGATGCGGCTCCCCGGCCAGGCTGCGCAATGCGCGCCTGGCCTCGCGGAGTGCCGCGAATTCTAACAGATGCAGGACAACTCCATGATTCGCCACACCCTTGCCCGCACACTGCTCGCTGGCGCCGCAATCGCCGCGCTGACCGGCGTGCCCGCACACGCCAACCCTTTCGAAACCACGCTCGACAACGGCATGAAGCTGATCGTCAAGGAGGACCGCCGCGCTCCCTCGGTGGTGCACATGGTCTGGTACCGCGCCGGCGGCATGGACGAGCCGGACGGTGTCTCGGGCGTGGCGCACGTACTTGAGCACATGATGTTCAAGGGCACGCAGAACGTCGGCCCGGGCGAGTTCAACAGGCGCGTCGCTGCCGTCGGCGGGCGCGACAATGCCTTCACCGGCAAGGACTATACCGCCTACTTTCAGCAGATCCCGCCCGAGCATCTGGCGCAGATGATGGCGCTCGAGGCGGACCGCATGCAGAACCTGGTGCTCACCGATGACGAGTTCGCGCGCGAGATCGAGGTGGTGAAGGAAGAGCGGCGGCTGCGCACCGACGACCAGCCCCGAGCGCTGGTGTTCGAGCAACTGATGGCCACCACCTACACCGCCCACCCCTATCGCCGGCCGGTGATCGGCTGGATGCCCGACCTCGAGACCATGCAGCCCGAAGATGCCCGCAACTGGTACGCACGCTGGTACGCGCCCAACAACGCCTATCTGGTGGTGGTCGGCGATGTGAACCACAAGGAAGTCTTCCGCATGGCCACCGAACACTACGGCCGCATCCCGGCGCGCGCGCTGCCCGAACGGCGCATTTCGCCCGAACCGGAGCAGCGCGGGCCGCGCAGTGCAAGGGTGCGAGCACCGGCCGAGCTGCCCTATCTCGCCATGACCTGGCATGTTCCTGCGCTGCGCGACCCGGTCGCCGACCGCGAGGCGCACGCGCTCCAGGTGCTGGCCGCGGTGCTGGATGGCTACGACGGCGCACGCCTCACCCGCCGCCTGGTGCGGGACGAACGCCTCGCAGTCAGCGTGGGTGCAAGCTACGACACCGGAAACCGCGGCCCCTCGCTGTTCTATCTCTACGGTGTCCCGGCCGCCGGAACCTCGGTCGAGTCCCTGCAGCACGCCTTGCATGCCGAGATCCGGCGCATCCGCGACGAAGGGATCAGCGCCGAGGAGCTGGCCCGCGTGAAGACGCAGGCCGTGGCTGCGCAGGTGTTCAAGCGCGACTCGCTGATGGGTCAGGCGATGGAGATCGGCTACATGGAGTCGGCCGGCCTCTCTTGGCGCGATGAAGCCGCCCTGCTCGAAGGCCTGCGCTCGGTCACGGCGGAGGAGGTGCAAGCCGTCGCAGCCCGCTACTTCAGCGACGACAGCCTCAACATCGCACAGCTCGAACCACAGCCCCTGGAAGACAAGCGCGCGCGCTCGCCCTTCACTACGCTGCGCCACTGACACGAGGGAGGACCTCCATGATCGCTCGCCTTCTGCATCGCCCAACCGTCCGTCTCATTGGCGGCGTCCGCGCGCTCGCCCTGAGCCTCACGCTGAGCTTCGGGCTCGGTGCCACCTCCGCTGCGCTGGCTGCTCCGGAGATCCTCCACTGGACCGCGCCCACCGGTGCCCGCGTCCATTTCGTCGAGAGCCGCGCACTGCCGCTGGTGGACGTCCAGATCTCCTTCGCGGCAGGCAGCGCCCTTGACGCCGCGGACAAGGCAGGCCTGGCCAGCATGACGCACGCCTTGCTCGACGCGGGTGCAGGCGAACTGGACGAACAGACCATCGCCGACCGCAAGGCCGACCTCGGCATCCAGCTCAGTGGCGGTACCGACAACGATCGCGTCAGCCTGTCCTTGCGCAGCCTGTCGTCCGCGGCGGAGCTGGACGCGGCGATCGCGCTTGTTGCCGATCTGCTCGCCCGACCGAGCTTTCCCGAAGCGGTGCTCGAGCGCGAGCGCAGCCGCGCCGTCGCGGCCCTGCGCGAAGCCCTGACCAAACCCGCCACGCTGGCAGCTCGCCAGTTCACTGCCTCGCTGTACACAGATCACCCCTACGGCCGCCAGAGCACGCCCGAGTCACTGGCTGCACTCACGCGCGCAGATCTGGTGGGCTTTCACCGCAAGCACTACGGTGCGAACCGGGCGACGGTCGCCATCGTCGGCGATCTCGATCGCGCTGCAGCCGAACGTATCGCGGTGCGACTGACCGAGCGACTGCCTGCAACCGAGCCCGCCACGCCACTTCCGGATCCAGCGCCCGGCGGAGCAAGCATCCTACGGATCCCGCACCCGGCGGCGCAGGCGCACATCCTGGTCGGCCAGCTCGGCATGACGCGCGAAGACCCGGACTATTTCCCGCTCCTGGTGGGCAATTACATCCTGGGCGGAGGCGGCTTCGTATCGCGACTGACCACCGAGGTGCGCGAGAAGCGCGGCTTCGCCTACAGCGTCTATAGCTTCCTCGCCCCGCAGCAGGTCGCCGGCCCCTTCCAGATCGGCCTGCAGACCCGCGGCGGCCAGACCGAGGAGGCGCTCGACGTCGTGCGCGACACCCTGGCGCAGTTCATTGCGGAAGGCCCCACTGCCGACGAGCTGCAAGCCGCTCGCGACAACCTCGTCAACGGCTTCGGTCTGCGCCTCGATTCCAACGCCAAGTTGCTCGATTACGTCTCCATGATCGGCTTCTACGGACTCGCGCTCGACTGGCTGGATCGCTACCCGCGCGAAGTGGAGGCCGTCACCGCAGAAGCGGTGCGCGAAGCCTGGCAACGGCGCATTCGGCCCGAGCAGTTGATCACGGTGATCGCCGGAGGAGACGGCGACCGCAACGACGTTCCGCCACCGGCCGCGGGCGCGGAGCCCCCCCAGTGAGTCGCGTCCGCATCGTCGGCGGCACCTGGCGCTCGCGCCAGATCGAAGTCGCCGGCGTCACCGGCCTCAGGCCAACCCCCGACCGCGTGCGCGAGACCCTGTTCAACTGGCTGGGGCAGGATCTGCATGGGCAGCACTGCCTCGACCTCTTTGCCGGCAGCGGCATCCTTGGCTTCGAGGCGGCCTCGCGCGGCGCAGCAGGCGTGGTGCTGGTGGAGCGCGATCCGCGTGCGCTGGACGCACTGCACAAAGCCGCAAAGACCCTGCTGGCTTCGCAAGTAGAGATCGTCCGCGGCGATGCGGTAAGATTCGCCCAGACGACGCCGCGCACCTTCGACGGCGTCTTCCTCGACCCACCTTACAACCAGGGCTGGATCGAGCGGGTGTCACCCTGGCTGGACCGTCTGACGGCACAGGGAGGGTGGCTGTATGTCGAATCCGAAGCCGTCATTGAACAGCTCGGCAACTGGCGCTCGGTCAGACAGGGCCGCGCCGGTCAGGTCCATTTCCACCTGATGCGCAGGGGCGATGAATGAAGCAAGCGATCGCGGTCTATCCAGGCACGTTCGACCCGTTCACGCGCGGACACGAGGATCTCGTGCGCCGGGCGTCGCTGCTGTTCGAGCGCGTCGTCGTCGCTGTAGCGCGCAGCAACAGCAAGAACCCGATCTTCAGCCTCGAGGATCGCGTGGACATCGCACGCGACGCGGTTTCTGCCTTCACGAACGTGGACGTTGTCGGCTTCGACTGCCTGCTGATGGATTTCCTCAAGCAGCAGGACGCCCGGGTGATCCTGCGCGGATTGCGCGCAGTGTCCGACTTCGAGTACGAGTTCCAGATGGCGGGCATGAACCGCAAGCTCTATCCGGACGTAGAGACGGTATTTCTGACGCCCGGTGAGGAGTTCATGTTCATTTCCGCCACGATGGTGCGGGAGATCGCCCGCCTCGGCGGCGACGTGAGCAAGTTCGTGCAGCCCAAGGTGCTCGCACGACTGCAGGAAAGACTCAAATCAAAGTAAACGCAAGGAAGCGAAGACCATGGCTCTGATGATTACCGACGAATGCATCAACTGCGACGTCTGCGAACCGGAATGCCCCAACGGCGCGATCTCACAGGGCGAAGAGATCTATGAGATCGACCCCGACAAATGCACCGAATGCGTCGGCCACTTCGACGAACCGCAGTGCCAGCAAGTCTGTCCGGTGGACTGTATTCCGGTGGATCCCGGCCACCAGGAAACCCACGAGCAACTGATGTCGAAGTTCCTCAAGCTGACCGGCAAGGCCTGACGAGGGCCTGAGTAGGCCACACGGGGGCCGACTCGTGTCATCGCCCGCGCGGAGCGCCTTGCAGCGCTCCGCGCGGCGCGCATCGCGGCACGCTCAGGCTGCGGCGCGCTCAGCCGCCTGCGCCTTCCGGCCCGCCGGAGGCGCACCGAGCGCAGCGGCAACGCCATCCTGCAACACAGCGAGTTCATCGAGCAGCGCACACACCGCCTGCTCGCTCTGCTTGAGTTCCTCGACGCGGTTCTCCAGCGTGTCCGTCGCCTCATGGATGCGCTTGACGCTCTCCAGCCTGCGCTTGAGCTGGATCTGATACTCACGCACCTGCGTCTCCAGCGGCGACATCACCGCCCGCAACCACTGCTCGACGTCGCGATTGGCCACCTCGAAGGTGCGCCGCGCCTGCACTGCCACGGTCTCGAAGAATTTCTGCGTCAACGCATGCTTCTCGGTCGTCACCAAGGTCAGCGCGGTATTGAGCTGACGATCGAAGGCCGCCTCCAGGCGCTCGAGTTCCTTCTCGTAACGCAAGGTCGAAAAGCTCTCTGGAGCACTCAGCTTCAGCCCGTGCTCCACACTGAAGCGCTTGTACATGCTGTCAAGCATGCGCGTGATCTCGCCGATCTCGGTCGTGGAGCGCTGCAGGTTGGCCCGCAGGTTGCGGAAGTACCCTTCCATGGCGTCGCGCAGGCCGCGCGTGAAGGAGGACTCCAGCATCGCCTCCCGCGTACGACGGGTTTCATTGCGCAGCGCATCAAGCCCCATGTGTGCGAAAAGGTTGTTGGTGAGATCCGAAAACACCGAGCGCACCGCGTAGTACTTCTGCAAGCCCTGCTCGAACTCTTCCTTCTCGCTGCGGATCTTGCGCATCATGTACTCGATCACGCTCTGATTCTTGCCGCGCAGATCCGTCAGTTCCTGCAGCTGTTCGCGCAGGCTCGCCAGCCTCGCCTCGAGCAGGGTACGCGTGCAGGCAGCGACTTCACCCGTCTCGGCAAGGGTGTCGTCACGGACGATTTCCTGGCGCGCAGGCAGCACGTCCTCCGCAAGCGCGCGCTCGAGTTGCGGGATACGGCTGCGTTCGAGCAGCGCGGCGTCATTCTGGATGCGCGCGACGAGCCCTTTTTGGGCAGACACCGGGAACACCGCCTCCCGCCCTACGCCGAGCGTTGCCGCCACGGCGTCGATCTGACGTGAAATCTCACTCTCGATACGAGCATCGTCGCGCAATCCGTCCCACAGGCCGTCGATCTTGTTGAGCACCACCATGCGCCCGTGCTGGCGCGCGCCGCCAGCCTGCACGTAGTCGCGCCAGATCGCGAGGTCGCTCTGCGTAACCCCGGTGTCGGCAGCGAGGATGAACAGCACCGCGTGCGCATTGGGCAACATGGAGAGCGTGAGCTCGGGCTCAGCCCCGATCGCGTTGAGGCCCGGCGTGTCGAGCACCACCAGCCCCTGCTCCAGCAGCGGGTGGGGAAACTGGATGAGGGCATGGCGCCAGCTCGGGATCTCGATCCGCCCGTCAGCATCGGGCGCGATACCCCCCTTACCCTCCAGGTCCACAGCGAAACCGAGCGCGGCCGCCTCCTCTGCGCTCACCTTCTCGGTCTGCCCTACGCGCGCGAGCGCAAGCTGCAGTTCGGCGGTGTCTGCAGATTCGAGCGGCAGCACCACCCATTCCTCGGGGTAGCGCTTGAGTTCGCTCACCGGCGTGCCGCGCGCCCGGGTGCGGATCGGCAGCAGGCGCAACTCCGGCGTTGCGCCCTTGGTCCATTGCAGTTCGGTGGGGCACATGGTGGTACGCCCCGAACTGGAAGGGAGGATGCGGTCCCCGCGGTCCGCGAAGAAGACCGCGTTGATCAGCTCGGACTTGCCGCGTGAGAACTCCGCGACGAACGCCACCGTGAGCCGGTCGTCGTACAGGCGCTCGAGCAGGTATTGCAGCCGCATGTCGGACTGCGCATCGCCAACATCGTTGCGCGAGAGCCAGGTGCGCAGACGGCTCACCGCCTCGGCGGCATGCATGCGCCAGCGCCCGTAGGCGGAGAACTGTTCAGTCAGATCGGTCATCGGCTGTTCACCTCTGCGTCGTCGCGGCAAATGCGCCCGTGAATGGAGGAACCACGAGGGGCGAAAGATTCCGCGTAAATATATTCATTGAACCATACCTTCATCTCTGGCGCGCTTCCGTGCGAAATTGCACGCCCCCGGCGCACCCGCGACTCAGCCGCGGCGCTGGCAATGTGGACAGAGGAAGGTCGAACGCTGCGCACTCAGGATGCGCCGCACCGGCCGCGCGCATACGCGGCAGGGCGCGTCTTCGCGCCCATAGACGAAGTATTGCTGCTGGAAGTACCCGGGCCTGCCGTCGCCGCCAACGAAGTCCCGCAAAGTGCTGCCGCCAGCCTCGATGGCAGCCGAGAGGGTTTCGCGCACCGCTTCCGCCAGTCGCGCGCAGCGTCGCGGCCCGAGCCGGCCTGCCGCCTCCAGCGGGTGGATCCTGGCCCGGAACAGGCTTTCGGATGCGTAGATGTTGCCCACACCGACGATGCGATGGCTGTCCATGAGCACGTGCTTGATCGGCGCGCGCAAGCCGCGCGTGTGGCGATACAGCCAGCCGCCTTCGAAGCCGTCGCCCAAGGGCTCGATTCCCAGCCTGGCAAGCAGCGGATGCACAGTGGCATCCCCCGCTTGCCAGGCCACCAGTCCGAAGCGGCGTGGGTCGCGCAGGCGCAGCGCCTGCGCGCCGAACACGAAGTCAACGTGATCGTGCCGCCCCGGAGGCTCGTTCGCAGGCACCACCCGCAGGCTACCCGACATGCCCAGGTGAACGATCACCGTGCCGCTGCCAAAGTCGAAAAGCAAATACTTCGCCCGTCGCCAGACGCGCTCCAGCCTGCGCCCCGCCAGAATGGAGGCAAGCTCCGCCGGCACCGGCTGGCGCAGGTTGGCATTGCGCACCACGAGCCCACCGAGCACCCGCCCTTCGGCGTGGGGCCGGATGCCGCGACAGGTGGTTTCGACTTCGGGCAGTTCGGGCATAGCAAGGGCTCGGGGCAGTGTTCTCGGGCGCCCGCGCCCGCACGCCGAAACGACAGCGGAGCGGGCACCGGCACAACAGACAGCGAAGCTGCGTTGCCGACGGGTTGCAGCCATGGCATCGATCTGCATACCATGGTGCGAAACGAATTCTAGTCGAGCCGCTCCAAGGCAGGACAGCGCCGCGCCGCGGACGCTTCTCCGGCCTGCGGCTCAGCCGCAACCCCCACACGTCGTGCGGACCCCTTTTCATGAAGATTCAGCTTTCCCGCCTCGCCCGCTCGGTCTGCCTCGCTCTGGCACTGGGCACCAGCGGCAGCGCCCTTGCCGCCAATGGCGATCCGATCGGCGGCCCCCTGCCCGCGCAGGAACTTACCCCGCGTACGCTCTACCATTTCCTGCTCGCCGAGATCGCCGGCTCACGCGGCCAGATCGGGCTGTCGGCCCAGCTCTATCTCGATCTCGCACGCAGCACGCGCGATCCGCGCATCGCCCGCCGTGCGACCGAGATCGCCATGTACGCACGCAACCTGCAGATGGCGCGCACCGCAGCAGGCATCTGGGCGGAAGTCGCCCCAGAGTCGGAAGAAGCACGGCGCGTGCTCGCAAGCATGGAGGGCCGCGAACACGGTGACAGCGTCAACCTCGACGCCGTGCAGATCCAGCTCGCACGCGTGCTGGCGCAGTCGAGCGAACGCCTGCCGCAGAACCTGCTCGGCCTGAATCGTGCATTGGCCCGCGTCCCGGACCGGCAGGCCGTACGAAGCATCGTTCAGCGGCTGACCGAGCCCTACCTCGACGCTCCGGAAGCACACATCGCTCGCGCCCAGGCCGCCCTGGGCGCGCAGGACGCCATGGGCGCGCTGGCGGGAGTCGAGCGTGCGCTCGAGCTGCGCAGCGGCTGGGCGCCCGCAGTGCTGATGAAGGCGCAGATCCTGCAGCAGGCTGGCGCACAGGACGAGGCTCTGACCCACTTGCAGAAGGCTGTCACGGACGCCCCCGACGACCGCGAGCTGCGCCTGGCGTGGGCGCGAAGCCTGGTGTCGGCCCAGCGCTACGCGGAGGCGCGCGATGAGTTCCGCAGCCTGCTCTCGGGCACGCCGGGGGACGCCGAGCTGCTCTATGCGGTGGCTCTGCTGTCCGTGCAACTGGGAGACCCTGCCGACGCCGAGATCCAATTTGCCCGCGCGCTCGCAGCCGACTATCCGCACCCGGACCTGGTTCGCCTGCACATGGGCCAGATCTCCGCCGACCGGGGCGACGGGGAAGCCGCACGCAAGTGGTTCGATGAGATCAGCGACCTCGACCTGCGCCCCGAAGCTACCATCCGCAGCGCGCTCAGCCTGGGCCGTGAGGGGCGGATCGACGAAGCCCGCGCTCGGCTTCAGGGCGAAGATGACGAACCCGAGATCCTGCGCCGCTATGTGCTCACCGAAGTGCAGATCCTGCGCGATGCCGACCGCAGCGGTGAAGCGCTGCTCGTCATCGATGAAGCCCTGCGCGAAACGCCCGACGACACCGGCCTGCTCTACGAAGCCGCGATGCTGTCCGAGCGACTGGACCGCCTCGACCTGATGGAGTCGCGCCTGCGCCGCGTCATCGAACTCGACCCGGAGCACGCGCACGCCTACAACGCGCTCGGCTATTCGCTCGCGGACCGCAGCTTGCGCCTCGAGGAGGCCGAAACCCTGATCGTGCGTGCGCTCGAGCTGCTCCCCGACGACCCCTTCATCCTCGACAGCCTGGGCTGGGTGCGCTTCCGGCGCGGTGACACGCCGGGCGCCCTGAGCCACCTTGAGCGCGCATACGGCATCCGCCAGGATGCCGAGATTGCCGCTCACCTTGGCGAGGTGCTGTGGTCGGCGGATCGCCGAGAGGACGCGCGGCGCATCTTCGCAGAAGCACTCGTCGCCCACCCGGAAAACCGCGTGCTGCGGGAAACCATGGACCGCCTGGGGGCGCAATGACGCTGCAAGTCCCCCGCAACGGGGCCGCCGCAGCGCCGGTGCGCACGATCGCCGCCATGGCCGCGCTGGCGCTGCTGTCCGCCTGCGCCCCGCTCGAGATACGTGAGGGCGTCACCGTAGCCGCGCGCGCTGCAGCCCCGGCCTTCCTCCTTGAGGGCCGGATTTCGGCCACCGATGGCCGGCAAGCCGCAAATGGCGGCGTGGCTTGGCAGCACACCGCACTGGCGGACCACCTCACCTTGTTCAGCCCCCTGGGCCAGATCGTCGCGCGCCTGGAGAGCAGCGCCGACAGCGCGACTCTCACGCGGGCGGACGGCACGCAGCACACCGCCCCAGACGCTGACACCCTGCTGCCAGAGCTTCTCGGTATCGAACTGCCCGTAGCAAGCCTCGCAAGCTGGGTGCAGGGCGCCCCCGGAGCGTTCGCCGAGGTGCGCGCGCACGACGCCGCCGGCCGCCCGCTGCTGGTCATCGACCAAGGCTGGCGCATCGACTACCCTGGCTATGCGGACGAAGGTCCGCAGGCGCTGCCCGCACGGATCGACATCTCGCGCGGCGAAACGCGCCTGCGCCTGGTCATCGATTACTGGACGCTTCCGCAGTGAACGCCACACCCCCCGACACCCAGGCGCCCTACCGCCTGCTCGGCTGCCCTGCGCCAGCGAAACTGAACCTGTTCCTCCACGTCGTCGGCAGGCGCGCAGATGGCTACCACCTGCTGCAGACCGCATTCCGGCTGCTGGACTGGGGGGATACGCTCGACTTCACGCAACGCGCGGACGGAAACATCGTCCGTGTCACTGAAGTGCCGGGCGTTCCTGCCGAGCAGGATCTGGTCGTGCGCGCGGCGCGCCTGTTGCAGCAGCACACGGGCTGCACGCTCGGCGCAGACATCGCGCTGCACAAAGCGCTGCCCATGGGCGGCGGCATCGGCGGTGGCAGTTCTGACGCGGCCACGACACTGATCGCCCTCAACCGCCTGTGGAACACTGGCCTGAGCCGGGCACGCCTGCAAACGCTCGCCCTGCAACTGGGCGCCGATGTGCCGGTGTTCGTGTTTGGCCGCGACGCATTTGCCGAGGGTGTGGGTGAGGCCCTGCAGCCGCTGGAACTGCCGCCCGCCTGGTACGTGATCCTGTCGCCCGGAGTCCAGGTGCCGACGGCGGAAATTTTTTCTTCCCGGGACTTGACGCGAAATACCACTCCAATCAGAATGGCGGACTTCGCAGCAAGCGCCACCCGGAACGACCTGCAGCCTGTGGCCTGCAGCCATTACCCGGAAGTGCGCAAGGCGATTGACTGGCTGGCGACCAAAGCGCCGGCCAGAATGACAGGCTCGGGTGCCTGCGTGTTTGCAGAAGTCGACTCCGAACAGGAAGCCGATCGCATCACGAAACTTTGCCCGCCAGCGTGGAGCGCTTGGAAGGCGAAAAGTCTGACTCGCCATCCGCTTTACGGTTGGCTACAATAGCGCCCGCTTCGTCAGCAGATCGTTTTTGCAGGCGAAAAGGTTTCTTGGGGAGTCGCCAAGTCGGTTAAGGCACCGGATTTTGATTCCGGCATTCGAGGGTTCGAATCCTTCCTCCCCAGCCAGATGACGACGGGCAGGCCATGAGCCTGCCCGAGTCGTTTCTGCGCGACGGCTTTTATTCGCGCGTCGTTTTAACGGCTTCGGAGTAGCTGAAATGCCCCACGGCAGCCTGATGGTCTTCACCGGCAACGCCAACCCCAAGCTTGGCGCCGATGTGACGCGACGTCTGGGTATCTCCCTCGGTTCGGCCACCGTCGGCCGCTTTTCGGACGGTGAAGTCAACGTCGAATTGCTCGAGAACGTGCGCGGCAAGGACGTCTTCGTCCTGCAGCCCACCTGTTCCCCGACCAACGACAACCTGATGGAGTTGCTGGTGCTGGTCGACGCGCTGAAACGCGCTTCCGCGGGCCGCATCACCGCAGCCATCCCCTACTTCGGCTACGCCCGCCAGGACCGCCGCCCGCGTTCGGCTCGCGTGCCCATCACGGCCAAGGTCGTCGCCAACATGCTGCAGGCAGTGGGCGTCCAGCGCCTGCTGACGATGGACCTGCACGCCGACCAGATCCAGGGCTTCTTCGACATCGCGGTCGACAACGTCTATGCCGCACCGGTGCTGCTCGCCGACCTCGACAAGCAGAAATACGACGATCTGCTCGTCGTTTCGCCCGACGTCGGCGGCGTGGTGCGCGCGCGCGCCTTTGCCAAGCGCATGGAGTGCGACCTGGCGATCATCGACAAGCGCCGCCCCAAGGCCAACGTGTCCGAAGTGATGAACATCATCGGTGAGGTCGAAGGCCGCACCTGCGTGATCATGGACGACATCGTCGACACCGCGGGCACGCTGTGCAAGGCGGCTGCAGCGCTCAAGGAGCATGGCGCCAAGCGCGTGCTGTCCTACTGCACGCACGCCGTGCTGTCAGGCGCTGCCGTGTCGCGCATCAACGATTCGGCGCTCGACGAACTCGTCGTCACGGACACCATCCCGCTGCGCGAAGACGCCAAGGCCTGCAACCGCATCCGCCAGGTCTCGGTGGCTTCGCTGCTCGCAGACACCATCCTGCGCATCAGCAACGAGGAGTCGGTTTCCTCGCTGTTCATGGAATAAGTATTTTGCCCGTCCGGCCTTGCGCCGGATGGGCTCTCACCGTCCTCGCCTGGTCGCGGGCTGGGACACTCATCACTCAGGAGCAACACAATGCAGATCGAATTCAAGGCCACCAAGCGTGACGCTCAAGGTACGGGTGCGAGCCGCCGCCTTCGTCGCGCAGGCCAGCTGCCGGGCATCATCTACGGCGGTGCGGGCGAAGTCAGCCTGATCACCATGGATCACAACGAGCTCTACCACCTGCTGCGCAAGGAAGCCTTCCACGCCTCCGTGCTCTCGATCGACGTCGAAGGCAAGAAGGAATCGGTGGTGCTGCGTGACTCCCAATGGCACCCGTTCAAGCAGCAAGTGCTGCACCTGGACTTCCAGCGCATTGCCGCCGGCGAGAAGATGCACCTGAAGGTGCCACTGCACTTCTCCGGCGACGACGTCAGCCCTGCCGTCAAGCTCGGCGGCTGCATGATCTCCCACGTGATCAACGAAATCGACGTCCAGTGCCTGCCGAAGGATCTGCCCGAGTTCGTCACGGTCGACCTGTCGGCACTTGAAGCTGGTGCATCGGTGCACCTGTCGCAGGTCAAGCTGCCCGCCGGCGTCGAGCTGGTGCAGCATGGCGAAGGCGACCCTGTCGTGGCGACCGCCCTGGTGGTCAAGGGCGCTGCTGCTGAGGGCGAAGCCGAAGGCGAGCAGGCCTGAGCCTATCCGTCGCGCTGACCCGGATCACCGAGACCGACCCCGATGAGCAACGCGTTCGCACGCCCGCCTCGTCTGATCGTTGGCCTCGGCAACCCGGGTGCCGAATACTCCGAAACCCGGCACAACGCCGGGTTTTGGTTTTGTGAGCGACTCGCCGACAAACTCGGCACACGCTTCTCGCACGAATCCCGTTTCCACGGCTTGGTCGCCAACGCACGCGAAGCTGGTATGTGGCTGCTGATGCCGCAGACCTTCATGAACCGCTCCGGTCAGGCCGTCGGCGCGCTCGCGCGCTTCTACCGCATCGAACCGGCCGAAATCCTCGTCGTACACGACGAACTCGACATTCCCCCCGGCCAGTTGCGCCTCAAGTTCGGCGGCGGCCTCGGCGGCCACAACGGTCTGAAGGACACCTCCGCCCACCTCGGCACGAATGACTACTGGCGCCTGCGCATCGGTATCGGCCATCCGGGCGACCGCAACGAGGTGGTCAACTTCGTGCTCAAGCCCGCGCGACGCGAAGAGCAAGGGCAGATCGACGAAGCGATTGCCAAGGCGCTCGCCCTGTGGCCGCAGATCATGCGTGGGGAGCTCAACGCCGCGGCAACCAGGCTGAACGTCCGCCCCGCAGCACCCAAGCCGCCCAAACCATCTCAAGCACCGAAGCCCACCAAGGCACCCGACTCGCCAGTTGCGGACAATACCGGCGCCGACAACTGAGCGCCTGCGCCGACCTCTGCCCGCTCAGTACCCGACCGCCGCCAGCGCGCGCAGCGGTCCGACACGACGGATCGACTCGATCTGCTCCGGCTGACGTGTGTACAGTGTTCCGCCAAAGCACACCGCGCTCATCGAGATGCCCTCGAAGTGCTCCTGACTGCGGGGCAGCATCAGCAACCAGCCATCGGATACCAGCAGATTACAGGCTGGAAGCAGCCCATCCACGCCAGGCTCCAGGTCAAGCGCCCTGCATGCGCGAACGTAGGCCGCATGCATGCTCGCCGCAGCCTCGTGTGCCACCTCACCCTGACCGCAGCGCACGCGCACGAAGCTGTGCTTCATCGGCAGCGCAGGATGTACCGCAACGTCCTGTTCCACGACCGAATCAGGCAGCCCTGCCGCAAAGAGGCGCAGGTTCGCATTGCCTTCAGCAGGCGGCATCCACTGCACATGCTTGTGGCGCTGGCTAGCGCCAGCGGCCGTGCCCCCGTTGTAGAGGCCGATCCCGCCCGCCTCGGCCATGATTTCGGCAAGCGCGGCAAAGTCGCTGCGCGTCAGCGGCAGCAACTGCTCTTCGAACGTCCGTCGCGCCAGCACCAGATGCCCTTCGCAGAGCGGAAACTTGTTCAGGATTGCCACATGCGCATCACCTACCGGGCCAACCGTGAGTTCGGGGTCCGGGTTCAGGAAGGGGTTGAAGTTCGGATCGCGCGGCCCGCCCGGGATCGCAACCTCCTCTCCGCCCCGGCCCGCCTCTCTTTCCCCCGCAGCCAGCGGACGCTTGGTCGCATCCTTGGCTGCCAGCGAGGACACCCAGCGCACAATGAAGCGCATGCCAGCATCCTCGAGTTCAATCTGCTCGGCCTGTACCGGCTGCAACGCACCCGACGCCAGCGCGCTCCTGCTGCGCGCATCGATGGCCGCGATCCACTTGCTTGTCATCCGGTCCGTCTCCTGTTCGTTATTGGGCAAATGTAGGAGGCCCCATTGTAGGCCGGAACCACACCTGAGACCCCCAGGGCCGACACGCAACGGCAATCCGCTCGGCGGTGCAGAGCCTGTTTGGCGCCCCCGGGCGGGCACACCCTTTGGAGGCGCACACTGCGTCACGGTACAATCCCGGGTTTCCCCACACCGGATCAAGGGCGTAGCCCAAGACAAGGCTGCACGCGCACCGGAACGATCAAGGATTCACATGAGCCTGAAATGCGGAATCGTCGGCCTGCCCAATGTTGGCAAGTCGACCCTCTTCAATGCGCTGACCAAGGCCGGCATCCAGGCCGAGAACTACCCCTTCTGCACCATCGAGCCCAACGTCGGCATCGTCGAGGTGCCCGATCCGCGCCTTGCCGCGCTGTCCGAGATCGTCAAGCCGCAGAAGATCCAGCCCGCCATCGTCGAGTTCGTTGACATCGCCGGCCTGGTCGCAGGCGCCTCCAAGGGTGAAGGGCTGGGCAACCAGTTCCTCGCCAACATCCGCGAGACCGACGCCATCGTGCATGTCGTGCGCTGCTTCGCCGACGACAACGTGATCCACGTGTCGGGGAGCGTCGATCCGATCCGCGACATCGAGGTCATCGACACCGAGCTCGCGCTCGCCGACATGGCCACGGTAGAGAAGGCGCTCAACCGCTACAAGCGCCCCGCCGCTTCCGGCGACAAGGAAGCCAAGATCCTCGTCGCAGTGCTCGAGAAGTGCTTCGCCCAGCTCGACCAAGGCAAGGCCGTGCGCGCGCTCGACCTGTCGAAGGAAGAATGGGCCAGCCTCAAGCCCTTCTGCCTGATCACCGCCAAGCCGGTGCTCTACGCCGCCAACGTCGCCGAGGACGGCTTCGAGAACAACCCGCACCTGGACGCCGTGCGCGCCCATGCCGCCACCGAAGGCGCCGAAGTGGTCGCGCTGTGCGCGGCGATCGAGGCCGAGATCGCAGACCTCGAGGACGCCGACAAGAAGGAGTTCCTCGAGACCATGGGCCTGGAAGAGCCCGGCCTCGACCGTCTGATCCGCGCCGGCTACAAGCTGCTCGGTCTGCAGACCTACTTCACCGCTGGGGTGAAGGAAGTGCGCGCATGGACCATCCACGTCGGCGACACCGCACCGCAGGCCGCCGGCGTCATCCACACCGACTTCGAACGTGGCTTCATCCGCGCCCAGACCATCGCCTTCGACGACTTCATCCAGTACAAGGGCGAGGCCGGCGCCAAGGAAGCGGGCAAGATGCGCGCGGAGGGCAAGGAGTACGTGGTCAAGGACGGCGACGTGCTCAACTTCCTGTTCAACGTCTGAGTAGCCAAGCCGTTTTCCTGATGTTTCATGAAACACCAGGATGCCATCAAAATCCTAATAAAACCGCGCAGTTGCGCGGTTTTATTGTTTCATGATGCTGCTTCGCGTTTCCCGAGCAGCCAAAGCATGGCTGAGTACGACAGTGAGTACGGATCTTGGGGGACGTGCGGATAAATGAGTATAGTAACGCTGTCGCCATGACAAGGAGTCAGCCACCATGCTTACCGACACGCACTGCCGCAACGCCAAGCCCAAGGAGAAGCTCTACCGCTTGAATGACCAGCGCGGGCTTTACCTCGAAGTCAAGCCCAACGGAGTCAAGGCTTGGCGATACCGCTTCACACTGGATGGCAAGGCCAGCATGTTTGCGCTTGGCGAATACCCTGCCGTTACGCTCTCTGAAGCCAGGGAACGCAGCGAGGCCGCACGCAAACTGGTCAAGCAAGGCATCAATCCCGCCCAGCAAAGGCAGCTCGACCGCATCCGGCAAGCCAGCGAAGCTAAGAACACCTTCGAGATCGTAGCCAAGGAGTGGCTGCAGACAAAGGACTGGGAAGATGTCACCAAGAACCGGCGTCTGGATATGCTGGAGCGCGTGGTGTTCCCCAGTATCGGCAATATGCCGGTTCGCGAAATAACGCCAGCCCATGTCCTGGACATCCTGCAGAAAACAGCAAAGCGTGGCGCCCCCACGGTCGCCGCCGAGGCGCGGCGCACCATGTCCGCCGTATTCGAGTTCGCCGTCGCCACCCTGCGAGCCGACAGCGACCCGGTTTGGCCGGTACGCAAGGCGCTACCAGCAAACAAGACCCAGCACAAACCGGCGCTGAGTAAAGAGCAGATCGGCAAACTGCTGAGCGACTTCGCAAACCACCACTGCAGCTTTCAGGTAAGTCATTGCATGCAACTGATGTGGTGGACCCTGGCGCGACCGACCGAAGTGGCCGAGGCGGCCTGGGATGAGTTTGACCTTGACAAGGCTGTTTGGCGTATCCCGGCGCAGCGCATGAAAGCACGCAAGGAGCACGTCGTGCCTCTGCCACGACAGGCAGTGGAGATGCTCAAAGGACTGCATGCCATTACCGGCAACCGCAAGCACTTGTTTCCTGGCCGAGATGATCGCAACGCCCCTATGTCCGCCGCATCGCTTCGCCAGGCACTCAAGGTTTTGGGGTGGAGTGGCGCCTATAGTCCACATGCCACGCGGACCAGCGGCAGTACCCGTCTTAACGAGATGGGCTACCGTCCCGATGCCATCGAGGCGCAGCTTGCCCATGCCGACCAGAACAATGTGCGTCGCACCTACAATCACGCCACCTATTTCGATGAACGTCGCGCCATGATGCAGGAATGGGCGGACAGATTGGACGAATGGAAAGAGCAAGCACAGGCATGACCACAAAGATCATGGCTCCAGATATTCCCAACTCCGATGCCGTCGCCGAGCTGCGCACCAGAGCAGAGGCAACCTGCGACCGATATGGCGTTCAGCGCCGCGAGCAATGTGTAAATGCTTTTCTGCGGCTGGCAGAAAGTTTTCGTTGGCGTACGATGCCGCCCCCTGAAATTGAAGAAGGCACACTTGAGCAACTAAAAAGACTCCGAGATGCGGCGTCCCGGTTAAGCAAGGCGCTTCGAAGCCTGGACGAAGAGTCGGCAGCGCTATTACCCGAATTTCTGAGGAAGGACCTGCCTACCCATAAGCTGTTCTGCGAGTCGCTACACTCCGTGAGCAGGCAACTATCAGCGTCCGGAGCAAGCAGAGAACATGAGGCCAAGGAGCTGATCGCGAAGCAATTTATCGTCACCTGCCAGCAATTCAGAATTCCGATCAAGTGGAGCAAAGAGTTCGAGTACCACTCGGTGAACAGCAAGAACGAGCCATCCGCCTATCTCCTCGGCGCCATCTATGCTGCAGGCGGCATGAAGGCCGATGCTGATACCACGCCTGCTCATCGCGCCAATCACTATCTGGGGCGTTTCAGCAAAGGATTTACCGTCGCTATCGATGGAGTTGTAGTCCGGGTGCTGCTGAAGAAAACAGTGATAGAGCCCAATCTTTACATGTCCCAGATAATGAAAGCCGTCTCCGAGGGACGTGAACCAACCCTGCCCACAAGCAGCATCCTTACGGCATCTTGCCAAGGATACGAGCTTGGATTGTCTCGGCCATTTTGTGAAACATTCTACTGGCACAGCTGAGGCCACTGCTCGACACCGGTTTGCATGCTGGGTGATTTCAGGCCCGAGAATATGCGTATTCCGATCGTTCGTGACCGGTCAGTCCAGTTCGACGTGATCACCAGTTCCGATTCGTACTGATCAGTCGTCCCGGTGCTCGTGAGCACCAGGACGGCACCGTGACCGCTAAGCTGACGTCACGCTCATCGTTCCAGCGACATGATCACGCTGGGGGCATCTTCCGCTTTGCCTGAAGCTTGCGCATGGATTCACCCTTGAGCGTAATCCGGTGCGCCTGATGCACCACGCGGTCAAGGATTGCGTCTGCCAAGGTCGGATCGGGGAAGAACCCATGCCACTGGTCTGTTGGGAACTGGCTTGTGATCAGCAAGGATCCGGTACGCATCCGCCGATCCACCACATCCAGCAACACCTGCGCAGCTTGCGAAGAAATCTCGCTCAGACCGAAGTCGTCGATGATAAGCAAACTCGGTTTAATCAGACCGGCCTTGAGCTTAGGCAACGAACCGTCATGGCTGGCAACTGCGATCTCTTGATAAAGATCGCTCGCCCGGAAGAACGTAGCGGGTAAACGCTGTCGGCAAGCCTGAGAACCGAAGGCACATGCAAGCCATGTCTTTCCGACCCCCGTTGCGCCAAGGACGATCAAGTTAAGCTGCTGTCGAATCCATTCGCAACTGGCCAGCGAGGCGATGAACCCTTTGTCGATATCTCGCGAAGCTCGGTAATCGGCGTCTTCGAGCGATGCGGATTCAGGGAATCCTGCACTCCGCACGAGCCGCTTCAATTTCTTCGAGTCACGTTCAGAGGCTTCATGCTCGACGAGCAACCCGAATCGGTCATCGAAAGAGAGTTGGTGAAGCTTCGGCTGCTGCAACTGGACCGAATACGCTTCGGCCATCGACGTCAATCGCAATTCACGTAGGCGGGAGATGGTTTGATGGACGCCGCTCATGTGTTTTCTCCAAAGTAGCTCGCACCCCGCACATTGTCGTGGGCTGGCCTCGGCGCCGTGCCGCTGACAGAGTGGGTGCGTTTGTCGGGTGCCTGCTTGAGAATGGAATCGAGGCTGCGCAATGCCGTAATGTTGAGCGATAGCGCATATGCACACGCCTCTTCGAAGCGTTGGTCGCCGTGGATACGAGCCAGATCGCGCATCCGCCGGGCTGCTTTCAGACCATTGACGGCATCGGATCGGTTTTCCAGGTGATGGCGAATCATTGCCGCCGAGCCTTCCCCTACCGACTCGGCCCATAGCATGAGTGCCCTCGGTTCGCCCTCAAGCACGCGGACATGCGCTATCGGACGATGCTCAGGCAACGTCTGGACTGTGCCTTCGCATTGTGCCAATGCGTGCAAGGCAACGCGCTGGCCGCGATGCATGACCTCGAGCATCGATCCGGTGTAACGCAGATCGACACGCTGTCCGCGCAACTCCGACGGCACGGAGTAGAAGCTCCGCGCATGTTCGACATGGTAATCGTCGCCAGCCCGCACCCCATATCGCCAATCGCATAACTCGAAGGGAATGGGCGGCAGGCGCTTCAAAGTCGAACGCTCGGTTTTCTCAAATCGTTCGATGCGGGAGCCTGACATCTTCTTGAAGGGATGAGCGTTCAGCGTTACCACGAGCCTCCTGAGGGCGTCATTCAGTTCATCGAGGCTAAAGAATGTTCGGTCGCGAAGTGCGAACAACACCCAACGCTGTGCGATCTGCACACCGACCTCGGCCTTCGCCTTGTCTTTCGCCTTCCTGACACGAGCTGGTAGTGCAGCGGTGTTGTAGTGCTGCAGGCACTCCCGGTAGGCCGGGTTGATAACGACGCGATCCTTCTCACGCCGCCAGACAGCCGCCTTCAGGTTGTCCGGCACAACCCAGGCCGGCACGCCCCCCATTGCCGCAAAGCAATCGACATGGCATCTCACCCAATCAGGGGTTTTCTGCGAGGCGACTGCCTGCAGGTAGGTCAGGTTCGAGTAGCCAAGCACGGCAACGAAGATTTGCGCATAGATCGAGGGACCGCCGCTTCGATCCCTGATCTCGACTGTACGGCCGGCGAAATCGACGAACAACTTCTCACCCGGGCGATGGGCCTGACGCATCACGATATGTTGTCGCTTCGCCCACGCCCGGTAACCGGCAGTGAATTGCGAGTAGGCGATTCCCTCCGGGCACTGACTGCGCCACTCCCGCCACAGCTGCTCGAGTGTGGCGTCGGGGCGCTGCATCTCGGCGTGCACCCAATCCCAATATGGCGCTCTCTTGCGTTGCGCGATGCTCTTGTTGCCAGTACCCAGAACCGCGTACCAGGCGTCGTCATCCAATGAATGAAGATCGGCACCAAAGGTGTCGCTTTTTCTGAGAATTCGGCGCATTTCGCGCACGGTGTTTGCGGAAACACCAACTGACCGTGCGATGGCTCGGTTGGACTGTGAGGTATCGTAGAAGTGCAAACGCGCGATCTCGCGCTGTAGGTGGATAGGCAGACGCAAGGGGGTAACTCCTCATGGGATGGCACCGGCGGTGCTGACCGGGCCAGACAAAATCACCCCGTCCGCGCAAGTTCGTCGCATGATTGACGAACGTGAACGCGCAGCTCATACTGATCGGACAAGATCCCACTTGTACCGGCAGCGATGCTGGCGCGACGCCCGAGGCAGCCCCCTCGGGCGTTCGCGTCTACGAGGTGGAGAATCGAGTTAACTGGGAGAGATTCGTCCTCCTGCGGATGCGCCCATTCGGGTCGCAGAAAGCCAATCCGCGACATCCAGCGTCAAGGCAAACCACCCTCGGCGATTGGGTACAGTGAAGAGCGGCACCATTACTTGACCACGTCGCCGTGCCTGTCTAAGTGATGCAACGCTTCGATGTCCTAGTGCCGCCGCGAGGGGCTCGCCGCCCAGCAGAGGACCGTGAAGGCGCAGGAGTGTCTCGCGCAATTCCTTGCGCAAGTGGGCCAGTGCTTCGGTCTGTTCAGGCAGCGAGTTCATCGAATACCTCAATGCGTTTGTCACGCAGTGTTCGTGACTGTCCACATTTTCTCCACCCGAACCGATAATTCGATTTTCTGTACTCCAGATAAGCCTTGTGCACACAATCATCAGACCAAAGGGGCGCGGTCGCCCGACCACCCAGCCTGTCGATCGCCTTCGGACACGACTTTGGTTTCGCGCGCTGCGGGACATATCTGGCCTGTCGTCCGCATACGCCATTGAGATGGCGCTCGACGGGGACCGCGTCCGCAAACGCGACACAGACGTCGCTCGCCCCAGGAAGTGGGACGCTTACGAGAAAGGGACACGGGTCCCCAATGACCGGCCCGGACCGCGCAACGCTGTCGAGCAGGCGCAAGCCCGATTCCCGGGCACGTCGCGCTGGTTCCGTAGCCCGTTGTGGCGCTACCTGAAGAAGGAGCCGCTCGATGCAATGCAGTTTGAGGAGGCGCTACGCACCCTCGAACCGCCGGTTACGGCATTACTGTTTGAGGCGGAGCCGCGCGAACACGAGCAAGTGCCCCGTCAGCGTCCCTTTGACGATGAAAGTGCTCGACAACTCATCGCGCTCGGTAGCTTCGATGCGCTAGTTGCAGCTGTGCTGATGGCAGGTCTGTCGGAAGTCATCGCCTCGCCCGATCTTCGAGAACGGGCGTTGCACGTTTACGTTGGGATTCAGGCGAAGCTGCGAGAAACGCCCCTCTTGGAAGGCATCTATCCTGAGCTGTTCTCGCTGATCGACTCGCGTTGCAAGCACTGGATCTACTTAGCGCCCAATCAGCGAATGGATGTCGTGATCTTCTGGCAGGGAGTCGAGGCGGAGGATGAACAGAGGATCTTTGGCGACGTCGGTGAGGATGGGATTGACTATTAAAACGGCTATCAGTCCTGACTAGCTGTTCGCGCCACTAAAAGTTCAACGGCAGCTTGCCGATTTGGCGAATTCACACTTCCGACCCACACCTGCCGTTGACTTCTCCGGGTTTCGGTCGGCGGGTAACGGGACTGAGCAGCCGTCCCCTAAGCACCCAACGATAGCGCCTTGGCGGGAGTGGTCGTTCGGGCCGACGAGATGAATCGCGAGCTATCAGCCACGTTCTGCAGCCTTGTCTAGCACCTCCAGGCGCACATACGCGCAGATGGCGCAATGGCGAGATCCTGCCCCCTACCCGAGTCGATTCTTACCAGCGTCGGATGAAGGGAAATTCCTCGGAGGGCGCGAATTACGCCCTCCGAACTGCGCACCGCTGAGGACGCTCAACCGCCCCCAAGTGCGCGATACAGTTCACTATCGCCTGATGCTTCGCACGCGTCGTCTGACTGA
Organism: Thauera sp. AutoDN2; assembly: GCF_051280715.1. Classification (NCBI taxonomy): domain Bacteria; kingdom Pseudomonadati; phylum Pseudomonadota; class Betaproteobacteria; order Rhodocyclales; family Zoogloeaceae; genus Thauera; species Thauera sp. AutoDN2. The sequence goes on from NZ_JBNCAR010000010.1 coordinate 117,323, forward strand.
GGCCGAGTTCGCTGCCGAAGATCTGACGCTCGGCGTCGATGACCTCGAAGTAGCTGAAACTGTCTCTCGAGTGCCCAAGCGCTGGCGGCGGTAACAGGCCGGTCGTGTTCAGCTTTGTTCGACGCCTGCCCCTTCCCCGTGCCGATGAAGGTTCGACCCGTGCCTGTGGGCAGGCGTTGGACAAAGCCCGGGGGAGGAAACCGC